>DOWQ01000075.1 GCA_003519485.1 Streptomyces sp.
CGCCGCGCCGCCCCGCCTCCGGGGGCGCAACCGCGCGCCCCCGGAGGACCGGTCGTTCAGCCGGCAGCGGTGTCCTGTGAGGCGGCGCCACCGAAGGCGCCCCCGAGGGCCGTCCCGCCGACCGCTCCGGTGACCGTCGTACGGGTGAGGGCCGCCCCCTCGCGCAGGAACAGCGGGATCCGCTCCAGCGGGGCGCTCACGGTCACGGGCGCGCCCCCGGCGTACGTGTCGCCCGTCCAGGCGTCGGTCCAGCGCGGGCCCGCCGGGAGGTGGACGGTGCGCTCCCTGGCGCCGGCCTCCAGGACCGGCGCCACCAGCAGGTCGGGCCCGAGGAGGAAGGCATCCCCGACCCCCCAGGCCGCCTCGTCCGCGGGGAACTCCAGGAACAGGGGCCGCATCGGCGGCAGCCCCTCCTCGTGGGCGGTGCGCATCTGCTCCAGCACGTACGGCCTGAGGCGCTCGCGCAGCAGGAGGTACGCGCCGAGGACCGGCTCCGCCGCCGCGCCGTAGCTCCACACCTCGTTCGGGCCGCCCGTCATGTCCGGGCCCAGTGGCATCCCGGGATCGCGGAAGCCGTGCAGCCGCATCAGCGGGGACAGCGCGCCGAACTGGAACCAGCGGATCAGCAGTTCCCGGTAGGCCGGGTCGTCCGGGTCGCCGCCGTGGAAGCCGCCGATGTCGGTGTTCCACCACGGGATGCCGGAGAGGGCCACGTTGAGGCCTGCGGCGAGCTGCCGGCGCAGCGTCGCGAAGTCGGTGCCGATGTCGCCCGACCACAGCGCCGCGCCGTACCGCTGGCTGCCCGCCCAAGCCGAGCGGTTGAGCGTGACCACCTCCTGTTCGCCGGCCGCCCGCAGACCCTCGTGGAAGGCGCGGGCGTTCTCGCGCGGATAGACGTTGCCGACCTCCGGGCCCGGCCCGGCGTGGTAGCGCAGATTGGCGGCGAAGCCGGGCTTGAGCTCCGGCTCGCAGGCGTCGAGCCAGAAGGCGCGGATGCCGTACGGCTCCAGGTAGTTCTCCCGGATCCGGTCCCACACGTAGCGCCGGGCCTCCGGGTTCGTGGCGTCGTAGAACGCGACCTGCACCGGCACGGCGACCTCCTTGTCCGGCCAGTCGGCGTGCGCCATCGGGCCGTACTCCGTACCGATGAACAGGCCGCGCTGCTCCATCCGCCGGTGGTTCTCGCTCAACGGCGACACCGACGGCCAGACCGAGACCACCAGTTCGATGCCGAGCTCGCGCAGCTCCCGCACCATCGCCGCCGGGTCCGGCCACTCGGCCGGGTCGAACTTCCAGTCGCCCAGATGCGTCCAGTGGAAGAAGTCGCAGACGATGGCGGAGACGGGCAGCCCCCGCCGGTGGTACTCGCGGGCGACCGACAGCAGCTCCTCCTGGGAGCGGTAGCGCAGCTTGCACTGCCAGAAGCCGGCCGCCCACGCGGGCAGCATCGGCGTCCGGCCGGTCACCGCGGTGTAGCGGCGCTGGGCGCCGGCCGGGTCGGCGGCGGTGATCCAGTAGTCGATCTGCCGGGCGCTGTCCGCGACCCAGCGGGTGCCGGTGGCGGCCAGTTCGACGCGGCCGATGGCCGGGCTGTTCCACAGCAGCGTGTAGCCGCGGCTGGAGGTCAGCAGCGGGATGGTCACCTCGGCGTTGCGCTGCACCAGGTCGATCACGGCGCCCTTCTGGTCGAACAGGCCGTGCTGGTGCTGTCCGAGCCCGTACAGCCGCTCGCCCTCGTACGCCCGGAAGTGCTGCTCCAGCCGGTGGTAGCCGTTGCCGGTGGCGGTGTGCGGCCGGGAGCCCGGCCACCAGAAGTGGGCGCGCTCCTCGGCCAGCAGCTCCTCGCCGGTGCCGGTGCGCAGGAAGCGGACCAGGCCCTCGGTGCTGACCTCGGCGGTGAGCGCCCCGTTGACGAGCAGCCCACGGCCGTCCTCGGTCCTGACGCTCGCGGCGGACGGCGGCGGGTCGTCGAGCAGCGCGCCGGGGAGGCCGTCCAGGACGGGGCCGCCGAGCCGCACGCGGACCCGGATCGCGTCCGGGCCCCATGCCTCGAGCCGTACGGTCTCCTGCCGGCCCGACCACTCCAGCACGCCGCCGCCCGGCTCGCGGAAGGTGCCGGCGGTGGGCGAGGACTGGGCGAGGGAGGCTGACTGCGGTGACGGGTTCACGGGCGCTCCTCTGGAGTACGCGGGCACACCGGCGGTCCCCGGCGCGCGGACATGCCGGTAGGTGCCGGGCGGGGGGTGGCGGATACGGAGGGCGGCGACGGGAGACGCGGCAGGAGACGGGAGACGAAAGGCGGCGGCGGGGCGGGCAGCGGGAGGCAGGAGCGGGAGGCGGGACAGGGGAACGGGGACCGCGGCGGGAGGGGTCAGCCCGCGGCGGGCGCGGGCCCGGAGCTGGCCCGTACGGTCAGTTCGGGCGGCAGCAGGGTGACCCGCTCCGTGCGCTGCCCGTTCAGTTGGGCCATCACGAGTTCCACGGCGCGGCGCCCCATCTCCTGCGCGGGGATCGCGACCGAGGTGAGCCGTACGGACGCCTGGGTGGCGACCTGTTCCGGGCAGATCGCCACCACCGAGACGTCCTCGGGCACGGCCCGGCCCTGCTGCCGCAGCAGGCTGAGCAGCGGGGCGATCGCGGACTCGTTCTGCACCACGAAGCCGGTGGTCGCGGGCCGCTCGTCGAAGATCCGGGCGAGGGTGCCGGCCATCGACTCGTAACTCCCCTCGCAGGGCCGGTGCAGGGTGCGCAGCCCCAGCTCGCGGGCGCGCCGGCGCAGGCCGTCCATCGTCCGCTCGGCGAAGCCGGTGTGCCGCTCGTAGACGGCCGCCGCCTCGCCGACCACGGCGATCTCCCGGTGGCCCGCCTCGGCCAGATGTTCGGCGCAGAGCGCGCCGGTGGCGGCGAAGTCGAGGTCCACGCAGGTCAGGCCGGTGGGGTCGGCCGGGAGGCCGATCAGCACCGCCGGGCGCCCGGTCTCGCGGACCAGCGGCAGCCGGGCGTCGAGCAGCTCCACGTCCATCAGGATCATGGCGTCGGCGAGCCCGCTGCCGGCGACCCGGCGCACGGCGGCCGGGCCCTCCTCGCCGGTCAGCAGCAGCACGTCGTGGCCGTGGTTGCGGGCGGTGGTCGCGACCGCGAGGGCGATCTCCATCATCACGGGCACGTACATGTCGGTGCGCAGCGGCATCATCAGCGCGATGATGTTGGAGCGGCTGCTGGCCAGCGCGCGGGCGCCCGCGTTGGGGTGATAGCCGAGCTCCTCGATGCTCTGTTCGACCCGGTCGCGGGTGCGGGAGGAGATCGAGCGCTTGCCGCTGAGGACATAGCTCACCGTGCTGGCGGAGACCCCCGCGTGCCGGGCGACCTCGGCGAGTGTGACCATGCAGTCTCCAAAGCGGCGCGACGGGTACGGAACGGGTGGCGGAGCAGGCGTCGGACGGACGTCGGAACGGGTGCCGGCACGGTCCCGCGAATGGCCGGACCGCCGCGGGTGAAGCGCTTCGACAGTGATCCCGTGCACCGCTGCCGAGGCGGTGTTCCGACAGTAGACCGGCGGTCGATAGCTGTCCAGAGGCGTCGTCGAAGCGCTTCAACATGCTCGCCGCCCCACTCGGGGCTCAACGCACCGTAACGGCACGGGGACTGGTAGGAGTCGGCCGGATCGGGTACATACGCACAAGTAGCACCGACTGGTAACGGGCCGGTTCCGGCTGACCCACCGACAGGACGTCCCTACTCGCGGCGAGGTGAGCCCTCATGACCGCCCCATCCGCCCGTCCCTCCGTCTCCGAGCGCGAAGCACGACAGGTCGCCGAGGCCGCCCGCGAGCAGGACTGGCGCAAGCCCAGTTTCGCCAAGGAGCTGTTCCTCGGCCGGTTCCGGCTGGACCTGATCCACCCTCACCCGACGCCGTCCGCCGACGACGCCCAGCGCGGCGAGGAGTTCCTCGTTAAGCTCCGCGACTTCTGCGACACCAAGATCGACAGCGCCCTGATCGAGCGCGAGGCCCGGATCCCGGACGAGGTGATCAACGGCCTCAAGGAGTTGGGCGCGCTCGGCATGAAGATCGACACCCGGTACGGCGGCCTCGGCCTCACCCAGGTGTACTACAACAAGGCGCTCGCCCTCGTCGGCTCCGCGAGCCCGGCCATCGGCGCCCTGCTCTCCGCCCATCAGTCCATCGGCGTACCGCAGCCGCTGAAGACCTTCGGCACCCAGGAGCAGAAGGACACCTTCCTGCCGCGCTGCGCCCGCACCGACATCACCGCCTTCCTGCTCACCGAGCCCGACGTCGGCTCCGACCCGGCCCGGCTGGCGACCACCGCCGTCCCCGACGGCGACGACTACGTCCTCGACGGCGTGAAGCTCTGGACCACCAACGGCGTGGTGGCGGACCTGCTCGTCGTCATGGCCCGGGTGCCGAAGGCCGAGGGCCGCAAGGGCGGCATCACTGCCTTCGTCGTGGAGGCCACGGCGGAAGGCATCACCGTCGAGAACCGCAACGCCTTCATGGGCCTGCGCGGCCTGGAGAACGGCGTGACCCGCTTCCACCGGGTCCGGGTTCCCGCCGCGAACCGGATCGGCCCCGAGGGCGCCGGCCTCAAGATCGCCCTCACCACCCTCAACACCGGACGGCTCTCGCTGCCCGCGATGTGCGTCGGCGCCGGCAAGTGGTGCCTGAAGATCGCCCGTGAGTGGTCCGCGGTCCGCGAGCAGTGGGGCAAGCCGGTCGCCCGGCACGAGGCCGTCGGCTCCAAGATCGCCTTCATCGCCGCCACCACCTTCGCCCTGGAGGCGGTGGTCGACCTGTCGAGCCAGATGGCCGACGAGGACCGCAACGACATCCGCATCGAGGCGGCGCTCGCGAAGCTCTACGGCAGCGAGATGGGCTGTCTGATGGCCGACGAGCTGGTCCAGATCCGCGGCGGCCGCGGCTTCGAGACGGCCGCCTCCCTCGCGGCCCGCGGTGAACGCGCCGTACCGGCCGAGCAGCTCGTTCGCGATCTGCGCATCAACCGGATCTTCGAGGGCTCGACGGAGATCATGCACCTCCTCATCGCACGGGAGGCGGTCGACGCCCACCTGTCGGTGGCCGGCGGGCTCATCGACCCGGACACCTCGCTGTCCGACAAGGCGAAGGCGGGCGTGAAGGCCGGCGGCTTCTACGCCCGCTGGCTGCCCAAGCTCGTCGCCGGGCCGGGCCAGCTGCCGCGTACGTACGCCGCCTTCCACCCGGCCGGCCACCCCGACCTGTCCGGCCACCTGCGCTACATCGAACGCTCGTCCAGGAAGCTCGCCCGCTCCACCTTCTACGCCATGTCGCGCTGGCAGGGCCGGATGGAGACCAAGCAGGGCTTCCTCAGCCGGATCGTCGACATCGGCGCCGAGCTGTTCGCGATGAGCGCGGCCTGCGTACGGGCGGACCTGCTGCGCCGCGAGGGCGACCACGGCCGGGAGGCGTACCAGCTGGCCGACGCCTTCTGCCGGCAGTCCAGGATCCGCGTCGAGGAGCTGTACGGGCGGCTGTGGACCAACACCGACGACCTGGACCGGAAGGTGGTCGACGGCGTGCTCGGCGGCGCGTACGGCTGGCTGGAGGAGGGCATCGTCGACCCCAGCGGCGAGGGCCCCTGGATCGCCGAGGCCGTGCCGGGGCCCTCGGTCCGGCCGGACGTCCACCGCTCCGTACGGGGGACTGCCGGGCCGGCGGAGTGACCGGCGGAGTGACCTCGAGGTGACCGCCGGCCGACTCGCGGCGTGAGGGCCCCGGAAGACGCGGTGCCGGACGCGGCCCGGGACGCGGTCCCGGGCCGGCGGTGCGGGGTTTCGGCGGAACCGGCCCCCGCCCCGTAACGCCGCCCCGTCACGGCGTTTCTCCCTCCGGGGGGACGCCGTGTCCGCCGCGGTCCCAGGATACGGCAACAATAGGGGGATGACGGACTCCCTCGCCCATCCACATCTGACCTTCCCCGCGGCCGCCGCCGCCACGGGAGGGCCGCGGGACATCGTGATCCTCGGCTCGACCGGGTCGGTCGGCACCCAGGCCATCGACGTGGTCCTGCGCAACCCCGGCCGTTTCCGCGTCACCGGTCTGGCGGCGGCCGGCGGCCGGCCGGCGCTGCTTGCCGAGCAGGCCCGCCGGCTGAGGCCCGGCACGGTCGCGGTGGCCCGTGAGGAGGCCGTGCCCGCGCTGCGCGAGGCGCTGTCCGCGGAGTACGGCGGCGAGCCGCTGCCCGAGATCCTGGCCGGCCCGGACGTCGCCACCGAGCTCGCCGCGAGCGACTGCCACTCCGTCCTCAACGGCATCACCGGCTCGATCGGCCTGGCGCCGACCCTCGCCGCGCTCGAGGCGGGCCGGGTGCTGGTGCTGGCCAACAAGGAGTCGCTGATCGTGGGCGGCCCGCTGGTCAAGGCGGTCGCCGAGCCCGGCCAGATCGTGCCGGTCGACTCCGAGCACTCCGCGCTGTTCCAGGCCCTGGCGGGGGGCAGCCGCGCCGAGGTGCGCAAGCTGGTCGTCACCGCCTCGGGCGGGCCCTTCCGCGGCCGTACGAAGCCGGAGCTCGCCGACGTCACGCCGAAGCAGGCGCTGGCCCACCCGACCTGGGCGATGGGGCCGGTCGTCACGATCAACTCCGCGACCCTGGTCAACAAGGGGCTGGAGGTCATCGAGGCACATCTGCTGTTCGACGTACCGTTCGACCGGATCGAGGTCGTGGTCCACCCGCAGTCGTACGTCCACTCGATGGTGGAGTTCACGGACGGCTCCACGCTGCTCCAGGCGAGCCCGCCGGACATGCGAATGCCGGTCGCGCTGGGCCTCGGCTGGCCCGACCGGGTGCCGGACGCGGCCCCGGCCTGCGACTGGACCCGCGCGTCCACGTGGGAGTTCTTCCCCCTCGACGAGGAGGCGTTCCCCTCGGTGGGGCTCGCCCGGCACGTCGGCGGCCTCGGCGGAACGGCCCCCGCCGTGTTCAACGCGGCCAACGAGGAGTGCGTCGACGCGTTTCTCGCCGGCCGGCTGCCGTTCAATGGCATCGTGGACACCGTCGCCCAGGTGGTCGCCGAGCACGGCACCCCGGCGCGGGGAACCTCCCTCGCCCTGGCGGACGTCCTGGAAGCGGAGAACTGGGCGCGCGCCCGCGCCCGGGAGACGGCAGCGAAGGCAACAGCGGAGGCTCGCGCATGACGACACTGATGACGGTCCTCGGGATAGTCGTCTTCGCGGTGGGTCTGCTGTTCTCGATCGCGTGGCACGAGCTGGGGCACCTGTCGACCGCCAAGCTCTTCGGCGTGCGGGTGCCGCAGTACATGGTCGGCTTCGGGCCGACGATCTTCTCGCGGAAGAAGGGCGAGACCGAGTACGGCATCAAGTGGATCCCGTTCGGGGGTTACATCCGCATGATCGGAATGTTCCCGCCCGGCGACGACGGCCGGATCGCGGCCCGCTCCACCTCGCCGTTCCGGGGCATGATCGAGGACGCCCGGGAGGCGGCCTTCGAGGAGCTCCAGCCGGGCGACGAGAAGCGGCTCTTCTACACGCGCAAGCCGTGGAAGCGCGTGATCGTGATGTTCGCCGGGCCGTTCATGAACCTGATCCTGGCCGTGGCGATCTTCATGGGCGTGCTGATGGGCTTCGGCATCAACACCCAGACCACCACGGTGAGCTCCGTCTCGGACTGTGTGATTTCGCAGAACGAGAACCGCGACATCTGCCGGAAGGGTGACGAGCCCTCGCCCGCCAAGGCCGCCGGGCTGCGGCCCGCCGACCGGATCGTCGCCTTCGACGGCGTGCCGATCGAGGAGTGGTCCGTCCTCCAGGACCGGATCCGCGACACCACCGGCACGGCCACGATCACCGTCGAGCGGAACGGCGAGCAGGTCGCCCTCACGGCGGACCTCGTCGAGAACCGGCTGGTCAAGTACGACGACAGCGGCCGGGTGATCAAGGGCGAGTACGTCACCGCGGGCTTCCTCGGCTTCAGCCCCGCCACCGGTGTCGTCCAGCAGTCCTTCGGCCAGTCCGTCGAGCGGATGGGCGGCATGGTCGCCTCCGGCGCGCAGGCCCTGATCGACCTGCCGTCGAAGGTCCCCGCCCTGTGGGACGCCACCTTCGGCGACGGCGTGCGCGAGGCCGACTCCCCGATGGGCGTCGTCGGCGCCGCCCGCGTCGGCGGCGAGGTGTTCAACCTGGACATCCCGCCGCAGCAGCAGGTCGCGACCATGCTCTTCCTGGTCGCCGGGTTCAACCTGTCGCTCTTCCTCTTCAACATGCTGCCGCTGCTGCCGCTCGACGGCGGACACATCGCGGGAGCCCTGTGGGAGTCCCTGCGGCGGCACGCGGCCAAGGTCTTCCGGCGCCCCGACCCGGGCCCCTTCGACGTCGCCAAGCTGATGCCCGTCGCCTATGTGGTCGCCGGGGTCTTCATCTGCTTCACGCTGCTCGTGCTGGTGGCGGACCTGGTCAATCCGGTACGGATCTCCTGACCGCGGCGGACCGGGCGAGGGCCGCCGGACGGCCGGGAGCGACCGCTCCCGGCCGTACGGCCGTTTGTGCGGCCGTTCGGAGGGGTACGGCGGACGGCCGTCCCTGCGTGCCGTAATCTCGGTAAGCGGAGCCCGCCGATCTCGGGACCTACAGCCAGACCTTGGGGTAGCACGCAGATGACTGCGATTTCGCTGGGAATGCCGTCCGTTCCGATCAAGCTCGCGGACCGCCGCGTGAGCCGGCAGATCCATGTCGGATCGGTACCGGTGGGCGGGAACGCACCGGTTTCGGTGCAGTCGATGACGACCACGGTGACCGCGGACATCGGCGCGACGCTGCAGCAGATCGCCGAGCTGACGGCCGCGGGATGCCAGATCGTACGGGTGGCGTGCCCGTCGACCGACGACGCCGAGGCGCTGCCGGTGATCGCCCGGAAGTCGGGCATCCCGGTGATCGCGGACATCCACTTCCAGCCGAAGTACGTCTTCGCGGCGATCGACGCCGGTTGCGCGGCGGTGCGGGTGAACCCCGGGAACATCCGGCAGTTCGACGACAAGGTCAAGGAGATCGCGCGCGCCGCCGCGGAGACGGGCACCCCGATCCGGATCGGCGTCAACGCCGGCTCCCTGGACAAGCGGCTGCTGGCGAAGTACGGCAAGGCCACCCCGGAGGCGCTGGTCGAGTCGGCGCTCTGGGAGTGCTCGCTGTTCGAGGAGCACGGCTTCCGGGACATCAAGATCTCGGTGAAGCACAACGACCCGGTCGTGATGGTGAACGCCTACCGGCAGCTGGCGGCGCAGTGTGACTACCCGCTGCACCTCGGGGTGACGGAGGCCGGCCCGGCGTTCCAGGGGACGATCAAGTCGGCGGTCGCGTTCGGCGCGCTGCTGAGCGAGGGCATCGGGGACACCATCCGGGTGTCGCTGTCGGCTCCTCCCGTCGAGGAGGTCAAGGTCGGCAACCAGATCCTGGAGTCCCTCGGGCTGCGGGAGCGCGGCCTGGAGATCGTCTCGTGCCCGTCCTGCGGGCGCGCCCAGGTGGACGTGTACAAGCTCGCGGAAGAGGTGACCGCCGGCCTGGAGGGCATGGAGGTCCCGCTGCGGGTGGCGGTCATGGGCTGCGTCGTGAACGGCCCGGGCGAGGCGCGCGAAGCGGACCTCGGCGTGGCCTCCGGCAACGGCAAGGGCCAGATCTTCGTCAAGGGCGAGGTNNAAGATCGTGGAGACCCTCATCGACGAGGCCATGAAGCTCGCCGAGCAGATGGAGAAGGACGGCATCGCCTCCGGCGAACCCGTCGTGACGGCGGCCGGCTGACCCACCGGCTCCGCCGCCCGGTCACCCGGCACCGGGGCCGGCGCCCCGCCCGCCCCGCAGTACGGACGGCCGCCGCGGC
>DOWQ01000296.1 GCA_003519485.1 Streptomyces sp.
GCCGCGCGGGCCGGGTGCCGGCCGGCCAGAGCACCTGCTTCTGGTCGTCCGTCAGATGGCAGGCGGCGCCGCGCCCCTCGGGCAGCGTGGGCCGCTCGGTGGCGCAGCGGTCGCCGCCCACCTCGGAGACGAACGCGCAGCGCGGGTGGAACGGGCAGCCGGGCGGCGGCGAGAGCAGGCTCGGCGGGGTGCCGGGGATAGGGTGCAGCGCCTCGTCGAGGTCGGAGCGCAGGCTCGGCATCGAGCGGAGCAGGCCCCAGGTGTACGGGTGGCTGGGGGCCCGGAGCACTTCCCTGACGGTGCCGCGCTCGACGGCCCGGCCCGCGTACATCACCAGGATGTCGTCCGCGGTGTTGGCGACGACCCCCAGGTCGTGGGTGATCAGGATGATCGCCGAGCCGAACTCCTGCTGGAGGTTCTTGAGCAGGTCCAGGATCTGCGCCTGCACGGTGACGTCGAGCGCGGTGGTCGGTTCGTCCGCTATCAGCAGGTCGGGGTTGCAGACGAGCGCCATCGCGATCATCGCGCGCTGCCGCATGCCGCCGGAGAACTGGTGCGGGTAGTCGTCGGCGCGCAGCCGCGGGTTGGGGATGCCGACCTTCTCCAGCATCTCCACCGCCCGCCGGTGGGCCTCGCGCTTGGAGGCGCCGGTGTGCTTGCGGAACGGCTCGGCGATCTGCCGGCCGACGGTGTAGTACGGCGAGAGCGCGGTGAGCGGGTCCTGGAAGATCATCGCCATCTTGTTGCCGCGCAGCTTCTCCAGCGTCCGCTCGGTGGCGCCGGTCAGCTCCCGGCCGTCCAGCATGATCTCGCCGGACACCTCGGTGTTCTGCGGGTCGTGCAGGCCGAGGACCGTGAGATTGGTGACGGACTTGCCGGAGCCGGACTCGCCGACGATGCCGAGGGTTTTGCCGCGTTCGAGGTCGAACGAGAGCCCGTCCACGGCCTTGACGGTGCCGTCCTCCGTACCGAACCGCACATAGAGGTCGCGTACGGAGAGGAAGACGCCGGAGCCGGGGGGTGCGGGGCTGCCCGCTTCCTTGGTCAGGGTGGTCACTTGGCGGTCTCCTAGGACAGGCGCACGCGCGGGTCGATGAACGCGTAGCAGGCGTCCACGACGACGTTGAACAGGATGATCGCTGTCGCCGCGAACAGCATGACGCCCATGAGCATGGGCAGGTCCGTCTTGAGCACCGACTCGACGGCGAGGCGGCCGAGACCGGGCAGCGTGAAGGTGAACTCGGTGATCATCGCGCCGCCGAAGAGAGAGCCCATGTCGACGCCGAAGATGGTGACGATCGGGATCAGCGAGCCGCGCCAGGCGTAGCGGAAGAAGACCGCGCGGCCGGACAGGCCCTTGGCCCTGGCCGTTCGGACGTGGTCCTCCTGGAGCTGCTCGATCAGTGTGGAGCGGGCCATCCTCGTGTAGTTGGCGGTGAAGATCATCGAGAGCACGCACCACGGGAGGAACAGCCCGGCGAACCAGCCGGCCGGGTCGTCGGTGAGGTTCACGTACTCCGGCTGCGACAGCCATTCCAGCTGGTAGACGAAGAGCGCGATGGCCAGCGGGCCGACGAAGTAGATCTGCAGCGAGCTGATGACGAGTGAGCCGGAGCTGAAGACCTTGTCGACGAGCGTGCCGCGCTTGGCGGCGGCGAGCATCCCGGCGCCCAGGCCGACGATCAGGAAGACCACGGCCGCGCCGAGAGAGAGGGACATGGTGGTCGGGAACCGGTCGAGGATGGTCTCCCAGACGGGGACGTTGTCCACGAACGAGTAGCCGAGACAGGGGGCCGGACAGCCGCCGATGTCGTACTCGCGGCCCGCGAAGACCCCGACCATGTACTCCCAGTACTGCACCGGCACGGGCGCGTCGATGCCCATGTTCCGGCGCACCACCTCCAGGGCTTCGGCGGTGCAGTTCTTCCCGCAGGCGAGCAGGGCCGGGTCCCGCGGGATGCTGTAGAAGAGGAAGAAGGTGAGGGCGCTGATGATCAGCAGGATGACGACGGCGCCGAGCGACCGGCGAACCAGGAATCGCAGCATGGCGGTGGCAGCTTTCGGGACGGCCGGGACGGCGGTGGCTGGTGCGGTGCGCGAGGTGCCCGCCCGGCACCGTTCGGCGGCGGGCGGGCACCCCGTACCCGGGAGCTGCTACTGCTTGATGTAGAGCTTCGTCGGGTCGATACCGCTGAGATCGTTGTTGTACACAGCACCGCCGATCTTGGAGCCGCTGATCTGCATCTGCTTGTAGTAGTACGCCGGGACGACCGGGGTGACCTCCTCGACGATGTACTTGTTGAGCTCGAACCACTCCTCGGCGGCCTTCTCCGGATCGGCGATCGCGGAGATGCGGTCGATCTCGGAGTTGATCTTCTCGTCCTTGACGTGCGAGTAGTTGTTCGCGCCGTCGGCGACCTTGCGGCCGTCGAAGAGCGGCGGGATCACCGTCGAGGCGCTGACCCAGTCGTGGCCCCAGTTGTTGCGGTAGATGTCGTAGCCGTTGTCGACCTTGCCGACCAGGTCGTAGTACGTGTCGGCGGGCAGTTCCTTGCGCTGCACGTCGAAGCCGGCCTCACTCAGGGCGTCCGCGACGGCGACGGCGACCTGCTGGTCCTCGTTGCTGTTGGCGAAGGCGTAGGTCAGCTTCATGCCTTCCTTGCCGGCCTCCTTGAGCAGCTGCTTGGCCTTCTCCGGGTCGCCGCCTGGCTTCTTCAGCTTGCCGAAGGGGTCGTAGCCCTTCTCGTAGCCGGGCAGCAGCGGGCTGATCGTGCCGCCCGCGAGCTCACCGCCGGCCGAGCCGCCGTACGGGGCGAGGACCGACTTGATCGGCATCGCGTGGGCGATGGCCAGCCGGACCTTGTGGTCCTTGATGCGCTCCATGTTCATCGCGAACATCGCGACATAGCTCTGGTAGCCGCTGACGGTGCGCTTCTTCGCCTCCGCGTTGCTCATCACCTGCGGGACGGTGCTGGCGTCCACCTGGTTGGTGAAGGTCGTCGCCCGCTGGTTCTCCCCGGTGTCGGAGAGGATCCGCTTGCTGGAGTCGTCGTACTGGTGGTTGAAGGTGATCTCGAACTTCTCGGGGTACTGGTGCCGCGAGGGGTCCGTCTTCGGGTCCCACTCGGCGTTCCGCACCAGGCTCATCGACTTGCCCTGCTGGAAGGACTGGATCTTGTACGGGCCGGACGCCAGCGGGTCCTTGTCGTACTTCTTCTTGGTGTCCTTCTCCGCCGAGACGGCGGCGTAGCCGGCCATGCTCATCGCGTACGGCATGTCGTTCTGCGGCTTCTTGAAGTGGAAGATGATCGTCTTGTCGTCCGGGGTCTCCAGGATGGAGTCCGGCAGATGATCACCCTTGTACGGACCGCCGGGCAGCAGGTCGCGGTAGCTCGGGTTGTCCGCCATCCACGACTGGACGAACGTCGGCCCCTCGGTGATGAAGTCGGCGAACTGCCGCTCGAAGGTGTGCCGGATGTCCTTCGAGGTGATCGGCGAACCGTCCTCGAACTTGACGTTGTCCTTGAGGGTGTACGTCCACGTCCTGCCGTCGTCCGACCGTTTACCGCTGTCGGTCGCGAGGTCGCCGACGACCGAGTACTCGCCCTTGTTGTCCATCTTGATGGTGGTCAGCCGGCGGTGGATCAGCGTCGCGAGCATGCCCTCGTCCGACACATAGATCTGTGCCGGGTCCAGGTGGGCGAAGCTGTCGCGCTGCAGCACCCGTATCGTGCCGCCGGGCTGGGCGCCCTTGACGTCCTCGGCCGGGCCGACGGACGCCTTGGCGTCGGCGAATCCGACGAGACCCTGCTGCTCGGCCCCGCCGTTGTTCTCACCGTCGCCCGTTTCGCCGCTCCCGCCGCCGCCCCCGCTGCTGCAGGCGGTGAGGAGCAGTGCCCCCGTCGCCAGCGCCACCATGGTGGCGCGCCCTCTGCGTGCCAGGTTCCTTGTCATGGCTCTTCTGCACCTGCCTGTCAGTAGTGGCCTGTGTCCTGTTGCTGTTCCGTGCGTCCGTGCGTCCGTGCTTCGTGCGTTCCTGCGTTCGTGCGTCAACGCTTGGTCTTGGGATCGAATGCGTCCCGGACCGAATCCCCGAGCAGGTTGAAGGCGACAATGAAGATCACCATCGCGCCGCCCGGGAAGAACATGTAGGTGAAGTCGTTCTCGAACACGGTGGCGCCGGTGGCGAACATCCGGCCCCAGTCGGGCGTGGGCTCGATGAAGCCGACGCCGAGAAAGGACAGACCGGCCGCGGCGGTCACGAAGTTGGGCAGCATCAGGGTGCTCTGCACCAGAATCGGCGTCACGACATTGGGCAGCAGTTCCTTGCGGATGATCCGCCAGGGCGGCGCGCCGCTCACCTTGGCCGCCTCCACGAATTCCAGCTCGCGGAGCGAGAGCACCGCGCCGCGGAGGATTCTCGCCAGGCTCATCCAGCCGAGGAACCACAGCACCAGGATCATCGCCGCGGCCCGTACCCAGGTGGGCGTCTCGTCGGTGTCGGCGACGAACAGGGCGACCACGATCGGCATGAAGGCGACGAAGAACAGCTGGTTCGGGAAGGCCATCAGCAGGTCGATGACGCGGCCGATGAAGAAGTCCGTGCGCCCGCCCATGTAGCCCGCCGCCACGCCCAGCAGGATCGCCGTGACGGTGGCCAGCAGGGTCACCGCGAGGGCCACCAGCAGCGAGGTGCGGATGCCGTAGAGCAGCTGGGTGAACACGTCCCGGCCCAGGATCGGTTCGATGCCGAACCAGAACTCGCCGGATATACCGCCGTTCGGAGCGACCGGATACTGCCACTCGTTGAGCAGCCCCTCCCGGATCTGTCCGTAGCGGGTGTACGGGTCCTTGCCGTACAGCCAGGAGATGACGGGCGCGAGCAGGCCGATCGCGAAGAAGAACGCCACGATGTACGCGGAGATGACGCCGGAGCGGTCGCGTTTGAAGCGCATCCACATCAGCCGGCCCGGGGAGCGGCCGACGTATTCGGTCCCGCCGCCGGGCTGCGCCACAGCACCGCCGTCCACGTCGCCGGGGGGGCCGGGCACGCCGGCTCCGGGCGCGGCAGCCTGGGATGGACTCTTCATGCGGTGTGGCCCCCCGTACTCAGTTCTCGTGGAACCTGGCACGACATGGAATGCCGCGGTTGAGCGGGACTTTGGCAACCGGATTGTGGCGGAGTCAAGGGGGTGTCGACAGGAGATGCGCGGCTTCCGGGCTTCTTGAGCGAAGATTGCGCATATTGAGGTCGCCGCGTGCTTGACAGCCGATCGGCGTGACGGATATATCCGCCTGAAATAGCCTCAAACTCTTTTACACGCAAGGCGCTTGACCGTCATGGTCCCGATATGCGGACCTGCCGTACTCAACAGCGTACGGCCGCGCCTGATCCGTGGACCGACCGGGGTGGGCGGCGCCGTCCGGGCGTACTCCATTCCCGCGGCGACGGCCCGGAAAGCGCGCGGAAAGTTCCCCGGGGGGAGCCCCGGAAGGGCCGGAAGAGGAGCCCGGAATTCCTTGTCGATAACGCCTGGAATCAGCCGCACCATTGACGCATTGTCCGGTTGCCGGGTGTTCCGTGCCGCGGGTAGATCTGGTGTTCACAGCGCGTCTTCAGGACACCGGGGGAGAAACCGACAACCATGCGGCCGGATCGGACGCTCACGCGCGCAGCCCGCCTCACCGGAGCGGCCGTCTGCCTCCTCCTCGCCCTGAGCGGACTGGGATGGATCCTCCGCGACCTGTCCGTCGCCCGGGAGCCGGTTCACGTCTGGTGGCTCTGGGCCGGGATGCCCGGCCGGCCCGGGCGCGGCCTGGTCTGGGCGACCTCCCTCAACGACCTGTTCCTGTGCTGCGTGCAGTTCGCCGCGGCCCTCGCGGTGCTGCGCTCCCGGGCCGCCGCGGGGGCGCTGGTGGCGGTCGGTGCCGTCACCGTCGCGCTGCGCGTGCCCAGCCTGTGGATCATCCGGGAGGAGTGGCTCCCGGCGGCGGGCGG
>DOWQ01000259.1 GCA_003519485.1 Streptomyces sp.
GGGCCCTGGCACGGCGCGCCGTCGAGCGGGCCGGGCGGGTCGACGTCCTGGTGGCCGGCGCGGGCGTCGGCTGGGCCGGCCGTTTCGACGGGATGCCCGCCCCGGCGCTCGACCGGCTGCTGGCCGTCAATCTCTCCTCCACGCTCCACCTGGTGCACGCCCTGCTGCCCGGGATGGTCCGGCGCGGCAGCGGCCATGTGGTGCTGGTCGCGTCCATCGCCGGCGCGGTCGGGGTGCGCGGCGAGGCGGCGTACGCGGCGGCCAAGGGTGGTCTGTGCACGTTCGCGGACAGCCTGCGCCATGAGGTGGCGGGCGACGGCGTGTCCGTCTCGGTGGTGCTGCCGGGCGCCGTCGACACGCCGTTCTTCGACCGCAGGGGCGCGCCGTACCAGCGCACGCGCCCCCGTCCGGTACCGCCCGAACGGGTCGCCGACGCCGTCTGCCGGGCGGTCGCCGGACGCCGCCGGGAGGTCTTCGTGCCGGGCTGGCTGCGGATTCCGGCGAGGCTGCACGGAGCGGCGCCGGGGCTCTACCACCGGCTGGCGTCCCGCTTCGGGTGAACCGCAGGCAGCCGGCTCCCCGACCCGGAGTCCCCGAGCCCGGATCGAACCGGCGAGTGGGTACGAGGCGACGTAGCGCCCGTTCGGCGCAGGCGCCCGCCGGTCACGCCGTGTCACCGCCGTCACGGAACGTCGAACGCCGCACGCACCCGTCCGGCGGTCTCCGCCGCCTGCTCCTCGTCCGCGTAGCGGGTCCGCGGCCAGAAGAAACCCCGCAGCCCGTCCTTGGGATTACGGGGCACCACATGGACGTGCAGATGCGGTACGGACTGGCTGACCCGGTTGTTCGCGGCGACGAACGAGCCGGCGGCGCCCATCCCCCGCTCCACCGCGGCGGTGACCCGCTGCACCCGGGCGAAGAACGGCCCCACCTCGTCCGGGGCCAGGTCGGTGAGCGTCTCCGCGTGCCGTCGCGGCAGCACCAGCACGTGCCCCGGGAACAGTGGTCTGCGGTCCAGGAAGGCCACCGCCGTACCGTCCTCGAAGACCCGGTGAGCGGGCAGCCCGCCCGCCACGATCAGGCAGAAATTGCAGTCCACAGCCCCAGTGAACAGCAGCCACGAGGCTTTGGCAGCGGCCCGCTGTGGGAATCGTGCCGCTGTACGCGCGATAATCGCACGTGCGGCCGTCCGTGGTCGCCTTCCGGGGCGGTCCCGTACCGCGCTTCAACGGCGAGGCGTGCACCAGCGGGGACGGCACACCGCACCGCACGCCCACCGGCCGTCAAAGGAGCTTGATCTTATGGAGCCGCCCACCTCTTCCCACGCACAGCCCGACGCCGAACAGAATCGAGTGATCGAGCCGCTGTACGCGGAGATTCTGCGTCGCAATCCCGGCGAGGCGGAGTTCCACCAGGCCGTGCGGGAGGTGCTGGAGACGCTGGGCCCGGTGCTCGCCCGCCGGCCGGAGTTCGGCAACGCCAAAATTATCGAACGGATTTGCGAGCCGGAGCGGCAGCTCATCTTCCGGGTGCCGTGGGCGGACGACTCCGGCGAGGTCCACGTCAACCGCGGCTTCCGGGTCGAGTTCAACAGCTCCCTCGGCCCGTACAAGGGCGGGCTGCGCTTCCACCCCTCGGTCAACCTCGGGATCGTGAAGTTCCTCGGTTTCGAACAGATCTTCAAGAACGCGCTCACCGGAATGCCGATCGGCGGCGGCAAGGGCGGCAGCGACTTCGACCCCAAGGGGCGCTCGGACGCCGAGGTCATGCGGTTCTGCCAGTCGTTCATGACGGAGCTCTACCGGCACCTGGGCGAGTACACGGACGTCCCCGCCGGTGACATCGGCGTCGGGGGCCGCGAGATCGGCTACCTGTTCGGGCAGTACAAGCGGATCACCAACCGCTACGAGTCCGGCGTGCTCACCGGCAAGGGCCTCGGCTGGGGCGGCGCGCAGGCGCGTACCGAGGCCACCGGCTACGGCTGCGTGCTGTTCACCGCCGAGATGCTCAAGGCCCGCGGCGAGGACCTGGCCGGGCAGCGCGTCGCGGTGTCCGGCTCGGGCAATGTCGCGATCTACGCCATCGAGAAGGCGCAGCAGCTCGGCGCGACCGTGATCACCTGCTCCGACTCCGACGGCTATGTCGTCGACGACAAGGGCATCGACCTCGACCTCCTCAAGGAGATCAAGGAGGCCGGCCGGGGCCGGGTCACCGAGTACGCCGCGCGGCGCGGCGACGACGCCCGCTTCGTCAGCGACTCCAGCATCTGGGAGGTGCCGTGCGACGTGGCCCTGCCGTGCGCGACCCAGAACGAGCTCACCGCCGCCGACGCGGTCGCCCTCGTCCGGGGCGGCGTACGGGCCGTCGCCGAGGGCGCCAACATGCCGACCACCCCGGAGGCGGTGCGGGTGCTCCAGGAGGCCGGCGTGGCCTTCGCCCCCGGCAAGGCGGCCAACGCGGGCGGTGTGGCCACCAGCGCGCTGGAGATGCAGCAGAACGCCTCGCGTGACTCCTGGTCCTTCGCGCACACCGAGGACCGGCTCGCCGAGATCATGAAGCACATCCACGACTCCTGCCACACCACGGCGGAGCGCTACGGCCAGCCCGGCAACTACGTGGTCGGCGCCAACATCGCGGGCTTCGAGCTCGTCGCGGAGGCCATGCTCGCCCAGGGGCTCATCTGACGCACCGGAGCATCCCGCAAGAACACCCGATCGCCCGCCTGGGCGGCAAGCGATCGGGTGTTCGGACATCCGGGGAGCACGTACAGGCGTCGGACCGCTACGCTCGGCTGCCGAGCATGAGAACAGCTGTTCAACCCCCTGGATGAAGCAGGTGCTATGACGCAGGATCAGAACGCTGCCCCGCCGGGAATCGACACGAGCGTGCCCCACTCCTCCCGGATGTACGACTACTGGCTGGGCGGCAGCAGCAACTTCGAAGCCGACCGGGAACTCGGAAAGGCGTTCGAGAAGGCGATCCCGAGCATCAGGACCATGGCCCGGGAGAACCGCAGGTTCCTGGGGCGCGCGGTGCGGCAGATGGCCGAGGAGGCGGGGATCCGCCAGTTCCTCGACATCGGGACCGGGGTTCCCGCGGCCGGTGACACCCACTCGGTGACGCAGATCGTCGCTCCCGACAGCCGCATCGTCTGTGTCGACAACGACCCGATCGTGCAGGCCCACACCAGGGTCCTGATGGAGAACACGGCGGACGGCAGGACCGTCTACGTCCAGGCGGATCTCCGGGATCCGGAACAGCTGCTGGCCACGCCGGTGCTGACCGGGCACCTGGACCTCGACCGGCCGGTGGGTCTGCTCCTGGTGGCGGTCCTCATGCTCATGAACGACAAGGACCGCCCGTGGGCCAAGGTGGCCACGCTGCTCGATGCCCTGCCGCCCGGCAGCCATGTGGCGATCACTCACCCGACCCAGGACTTCAACCCCGAGGCGATGGCCGAGGTCGTCGAGGCGGCGGGGCGCGGCCACATGACGCTGGTGCCGCGCACCCGGGCCCAGGTCGAGGAGTTCTTCGGCGACTGGGAGCTGATCGAGCCGGGGGTGGCCCCGGTCATGGGCTGGCGGCCGGAGGAGCCGCCGAACGACCCGAAGGCGGCGTACTACTGGGGCGGCGTCGCCCGCAAGCGCGGCTAGGGAGCCCTGCCCGCTCGGGGCCGTCCCCACGGCCCGCGCCCGTCCCCTGCCTCCGCTCCGTCGCACGCCGACCCACGCGTGCGAGGGCACTGCCGCTGCCGTTGCTGCTGCCGTTGC
>DOWQ01000103.1 GCA_003519485.1 Streptomyces sp.
GGCGGGCTCGGGCGCCCCGCGTGCCGCCACTGCCGCCCCGTACGGCTCACGCGGTCCCGCGCCCCCGCGTGCCGCCGTACGGGCTCAGGCGTCGTACGGGCTCAGGCGCTGAGCGTGCCGGCCGGCAGCTCGACGTCGGCACCCAGGGCGATCAGCTTCTCCAGGAAGTTCTCGTAGCCCCGGTTGATCAGGTCGATGCCGTGCACCCGGGACGTGCCCTGGGCCGCCAGGGCGGCGATCAGATACGAGAAGCCGCCCCGGAGGTCGGGGATGACCAGGTCGGAGCCCTGGAGCTTGGTCGGTCCGGAGACCACCGCGGAGTGCAGGAAGTTCCGCTGGCCGAAGCGGCAGGCGGAGCCGCCCAGGCACTCCCGGTAGAGCTGGATGTGCGCGCCCATCTGGTTCAGCGCCTCGGTGAAGCCCAGCCGGGACTCGTAGACCGTCTCGTGGACGATGGAGAGCCCCGACGCCTGCGTCAGCGCGACGACCAGCGGCTGCTGCCAGTCGGTCTGGAAGCCGGGGTGCACGTCCGTCTCCAGTGCGATGGCGTTGAGCGGCCCGCCGGGGTGCCAGAAGCGGATGCCCTCGTCGTCGATCTCGAAGGCGCCGCCGACCTTCCGGAAGGTGTTGAGGAAGGTCATCATCGAGCGCTGCTGGGCGCCGCGCACGTAGATGTTGCCCTCGGTCGCCAGCGCCGCGCTCGCCCAGGAGGCGGCCTCCAGACGGTCCGGCAGGGCGCGGTGGTTGTAGCCGCCGAGCTTGTCGACACCGGTGATCCGGATGGTCCGGTCGGTGTCCATGGAGATGATGGCGCCCATCTTCTGCAGTACGCAGATGAGGTCCTCGATCTCCGGTTCGACGGCGGCGTTGGACAGCTCGGTCACGCCCTCGGCCAGGACGGCCGTCAGCAGCACCTGCTCGGTCGAGCCGACGGACGGGTACGGCAGCCGGATCTTGGTGCCGCGCAGCCGCTGCGGGGCCTCCAGGTACTGGCCGTCCGCCCGCTTCTCGATGGTGGCGCCGAACTGCCGCAGCACGTCGAAGTGGAAGTCGACCGGCCGGCCGCCGATGTCGCAGCCGCCCAGGCCCGGGATGAACGCGTGTCCGAGCCGGTGCAGCAACGGGCCGCAGAACAGGATCGGGATGCGTGAGGAGCCCGCGTGCGCGTCGATGTCGGCGACCTTGGCGCTCTCGACGTAAGACGGGTCGAGCACCAGTTCGCCGGACTCGTCGCCCGGCCGGACCGTGACGCCGTGCAGCTGGAGCAGCCCGCGCACCACGCGCACGTCGCGAATGTCCGGCACGTTACGGAGCCGGCTGGGACCGCTGCCGAGCAATGCGGCAACCATGGCCTTCGGCACGAGGTTCTTCGCGCCTCGGACCCGGATCTCGCCCTCCAGCGGGGTGCCGCCGTGAACGAGCAGTACATCGTTGGTGCCGGTGCCGGTCATGAATCTCGCGTTCCTGGAGTGGGACTTGGGACCAAAAGGAAATGGTACGGGTCCGCGACCCCTTCTCCGAAGGGCCGGGCCGCTCCGGCGCAGGTCATAGGTTTGTCACAACACGCTCTGTTCACCACAAACGCCGGACGGTCACCGAATTCCCCGGAATCGGGGGCGCGCCCCCGCTGCCGCCGTACGCCCCCGGGAACTCTCGGCGGGTTCCGGCGACCGCTCCCGGCAGCGGGTGCGGTGCGGGATCATGTGCCCCATGACGGAGGTGTCCTCGCTCACCGGACGGCTGCTGGTCGCGACTCCGGCGCTCGCCGACCCGAATTTCGACCGAGCGGTCGTCCTGCTGCTCGACCACGACGAGGAGGGTTCGCTGGGCGTGGTGCTCAACCGGCCGACGCCGGTCGATGTGATCGACATCCTGGAGGCCTGGGCCGGGCTGGCGGGCGAGCCGGGCGTGGTCTTCCAGGGCGGCCCGGTGTCCCTGGACTCGGCGCTCGGGGTGGCGGTGGTGCCGGGCGAGGCCGGCACGGCCGTCGGCAGCGGCCCGCTGGGCTGGCGGCGGGTGCACGGCGCGATCGGGCTGGTCGACCTGGAGGCGCCGCCCGAGCTGCTGGCCGCGGCCGTCGGCTCGCTGCGGATCTTCGCGGGCTACGCCGGGTGGGGGCCGGGGCAGCTCGAGGAGGAGCTGACCGAGGGCGCGTGGTACGTCGTCGAATCGGAGCCCGGTGACGTCTCCTCGCCCGTACCGGAACAGCTGTGGCGCTCCGTGCTCCGGCGGCAGCGCAGCGAGCTGGCGATGGTCGCCACCTACCCGGACGACCCGACCCTCAACTGAACCGGTCGGGCGAGGGGCGTGGGACACCTCGCGCGGCATGAGTACCCTTGCTGGTTATGAGCACTCTTGAGCCCGAGCGCGGGGCAGGGACCGGCACCCTCGTAGAGCCGACACCCCAGGTGTCGCACGGCGACGGCGACCACGAGCGCTTCGCCCACTATGTCCAGAAGGACAAGATCATGGCGAGCGCGCTCGAGGGGACGCCCGTGGTCGCGTTGTGCGGCAAGGTCTGGATCCCCGGGCGGGACCCGAAGAAGTATCCGGTCTGTCCCATGTGCAAGGAGATCTACGAGTCCATGATCTCCGGTAAGGACAAGGACAAGAGCGGTAAGGGCGACGGCAAGAAGTAGTCCTTCGGCCCGGTCCAGCCCCGCCTCCAACGGCCTCCCGGCGCGCTGACGCGCGTCGAGAGGCCGTTGTGCGTTGCACGGAGCGCTTCGGCCGGTCACGAACTGGTTGAGACCTCTGCATGCGCCTTGTCGGCGGCGGCGATCCGCTCATAGCCTCCTGCGTGTTGTGCAAAACGAAACGACTGTTGCGCATGTTGCAACGATCGTCAACGCCAACCTCGTGGGGGCTCCCCGATGAAACGCCTGATACGAACGGCCGCTCCGACGGCGGCGCTTGTCATGGCCGCGTTCGCCGTGACCTCGTGTGCACCGTCCACCTCCAACACCTCCCCCACCGCGGACGAGAAGAGCGGCACCCTGCGGGTCTGGCTCTTCCGCGAGGTCAACAACGGGCCCAAGGAGGAGGTCGTCGACAACTCCGTCGCCGCCTTCGAGAAGCAGCACGACGGCGTCGACGTCGAGATCACGTACATCCCCGTCGAGAGCCGCGCCGAGAANNTATGTGCGGGACGGCGGGCTCGCGGACATCACCGAGGAGTTCGCAGGCTGGGACGAGGCCGAGGACACCGACCCGGCCGCCGAGCAGTCCGTCACGGTCGGCGGCAAGGTCTACGGGGCGCCGTTCTTCGTCGGCGTACGGGCGCTGTACTACCGCACCGACGTCTTCGAGCAACTCGGACTCGACGCCCCCCGTACCCAGGACGAGCTCGCCGAGGCGGCCCGGACGATCCGCGAGCAGCGCCCGGAGATGTACGGCATCGCGGTCGGCGGTGCGTACACCTACGGCGCCGCGCCCTTCATCTGGGCGAACGGCGGGGAGTTGGCCACCGAGAAGGACGGTTCGTACGCCTCGGCCCTCGACAGCCCCGCCGCCCGGAAGGGCATCAAGGCCTACACCGGCCTCTTCGGCGACCATAACTGCCCGGCCGCCAAGTGCGCCGGGATGAGCGGCAACGACACCGTCACCGCCTTCGCCTCGGGCAAGGCGGGCATGGCCATCGGCGGCGACTTCAGCCGGCAGGCCATGGAGGACGGCGAGGTCAAGGGCAAGTACGCGGTCGTGCCGCTGCCCGGCACCGAGGAGGGCGACATCGCCCCGGCGTTCGCCGGCGGCAACAACCTCGGCGTGCTGCGGAGCAGTTCCCACCGCACGCTGGCCGTCGGCCTGATGAAGTCCCTCGCGGGCAAGAAGACGCAAGCACGGTTGTTCGAGGAGATGGGCTTCCTGCCCACCTATTCGGACGTGCGCACGAAGGCCGCGCAGGAGGAGCCCTTCATCGCGCCCTTCGTGAAGACTCTCGACGCGGGCGCGAAGTTCGTCCCGGCCTCGCCGGGCTGGGCCGCCATTGACAGCTCGCAGGTGCTGCCGACGATGTTCCAGCAGATCATCAGCCGCGACAAGACCGTCGCCGAGGCGACCGATGAGGCGGCGCGGAGGATGGACGACGCCTTCGGGTCCACGGGGTGACGCGGATGACTCGGGACGCTGCGGTGGGTGCCGCGGGGGTGGCGCCCGCCGGGGCCGAGGACGCCGCGACAGGGGCTGCCGGGGCGCGGCCTTCCGCCGCGGAC
>DOWQ01000749.1 GCA_003519485.1 Streptomyces sp.
TGGCCCCGACCACGAAGTCCTCCGGAACCTCGATCCACGGCGAACACGCACCCCGAGGCGGAAACCGCCAGCTCAAACGGGCCATGTTCCTGTCCGCCTTCGCCTGCATGAACGCCGATCCCGCCTCCCGGACCTACTACGACAAGCAACGCGCCCGCGGAAAGACCCACACCCAAGCCCTCCTCCGCCTCGCCCGCCAGCGCATCAGCGTCCTGTTCGCAATGCTCCGCGACGGAACCTTCTANNCCCCCCCGCGAGATCCGGATCGCGTCGACTCTGTTGCGGGCACCGGTCTTGCGGATGACCGAGGCCATGTAATTGCGCACCGTGCCGTTGCACAGGTGCAGGCTGCGGGCGATCTCGGAGATCGGCGCGCCCTCGGCGGCCAGCGAGAGCACGCTCAGCTCACGTGCGGTCAGCGGCATTTCGACTGCCTGGAGAAAGCCGAAAGCGAGCGATTCGTCGACGAATCGCTCGCCCTTGGCGACCTTGCGGATGCCGTCGAGTAATCGCTGCGGAGTCGCGCTCTTGCTGACGAATCCCAGAGCCCGCGCGTCGAGGGCGCGGCGCAGCGCTCCCGGCCGGCCCACGCTGACCAGGGCGAGCAGCGCCCCACCGCTCCCACCACTCCCACCGTTCCCGCCGCCGCCGGCCCGCTGCCCGGCGGCCTTTCCCTGCCCGCCGTCCGCCGAGCCGGTGACCTCCACCGCGGCGGCGAGCGGTTCGGCGGACGGGGTGTCCGCGTCGACGACGCATACATGCGGGCGCAGGCAGCGCGCCCGGAGCCGAACCGAATGCCAGGGAGCCGAGAAGACGTCCAAGTCTTTTTCCTTTGCCAGTAGTTCGGCCAACGCGGATTGCATGAGACCGATGTCGTGCACCAGAAGTACGCGGATCACTGTGCTCGTCCCCTCCAGAGCCGTGTGCTTCCGTTGTCTCCCCCGTGTCGCCGGAAACGCCGTTCCTTCCTCTTGAGAATCGGATGCCCCCAAGGTAAGCCGGGGGAACGGGCCGAGGGACGGTGCGCAGGCGCACTTGCGGTACGACAGTCGCTGTAGTTCCGGTTGGGAAAACCTTGCCCGCCTCATACGTCATCCTCGTGGCCCGTGCCCTGGGCATACCCGAGCCCCCGGCCACCGCCCGGCGGTGCCCTGCGCGACGCGCGCCCGCACCCGTACGATCCGCGCGCCCCCGTACGACCTACGCGCCGCCCGGTCCCGCGCCGCGTGCCGACGGGGGAGTGGTGAGACCGATCAGCCGGCAGGCCGTCTCGAGGTCCGTCTGCACCTGCTCGGCCGAGGCACGCCCGGACAGCCAGCTGATCAGCGCCGAGTGCCAGGTGTGCTCGATGACCCGGACCGCCGACAACTGCTCGGGGGTCGGGGCGTCGGCGGGCCCCATGGCCTCCAGGATGATCGTGGTGGTCAGCCGGGAGACGGCCGTCACCTCGGTGCTCACCGAACGGTCGGCGAAGGTGAGCGCGCGCACCATGGCGTCCGCCAGCCGCGGCTCGCGCTGCATCGCCCGGAAGGCCCGCATCAGGGTCCCGGTCACCCGCGCGGATGGCGTCTCCCCGGTCGGCGGACGCTTGCGCAGAGTGCCGTGCAGCACCTGGAGCTGGTCCCGCATGGTCGCGACGAGCAGATGGACCTTGGAGGGGAAATAGCGGTAGAGCGTGCCGAGTGCGACGCCGGAGATCTCGGCGACCTCCCGCATCTGCACCGCCTCGAAGCCGCCCCGGCTCGCCAGCTGCTCGCTCGCTTGCAGGATCCGGCGCCGGCGTGCCTCCTGCCGTACGGTCAGGGGCGCGGAGGACGGCTTGGATTCCGTAGTCATATGTCCAGATCCGTGACGTATGTGGTGCTCGCCGAAAGCTGTGGTGGCCGATCACCGTGCCGGAGGGGCCGTACCCGCGCAAGCCCTCGGAGAGCCCGGGGAAGCCCGGAGCCCCCGGGGGGAACCGCCAGCACAGCACAGCGTGCGGCGTGCCGTGGTGCGAATCACCCGACCCGGCCCTGCGGCCGGTGCTACCTGCCGGTAGATTCGAGATTCCTCGAACTGCGGACGATCAAGTCTGAAACTTGTTCCAGATCGGCGGCGAGCACTACGCTCCCGCAGAACTGAGTGAGAAGGGGCCCGAGAGTGACCGCTGAGGCCGCACCGGCAGCCATGCCGCGCCCCTCCGCCGGGCCGGCCGCGGCCGGTGGCGACCGCCCGCTGCGCATCGCGCTGCTCAGCTACAAGGGCAACCCGTTCTGCGGTGGCCAGGGCGTCTACGTGCGCCACCTCTCCCGCGAGCTGGCCGCCCTCGGCCACAGCGTCGAAATCATCGCCGCCCAGCCCTACCCGGTGCTCGACCACGGCCCCGATCAGGGCCCCGGCAGCGGCGCCCGGCCCGGCCGGCTCTCCCTCACCGAGCTGCCCAGCCTGGACCTCTACCGTCAGCCCGACCCCTTCCGCACCCCGAAGCCCGGCGAGTACCGGGACTGGACCGACGCCCTCGAAGTGGCCACCATGTGGACCGGCGGCTTCCCCGAGCCCCTCACCTTCAGCCTCCGGGCCGGCCGTCATCTCGCCGCCCGCCGCGGCGACTTCGACGTCGTGCACGACAACCAGACGCTCGGCTACGGACTGCTCGGCGGCCCCGCCCGGATCGGCGCCCCGCTCGTCACCACCATCCACCACCCCATCACCGTCGACCGCCGGCTCGACCTCGACGCGGCCGGCAGCTTCCTGCGCCGCGCCTCCGTACGCCGCTGGTACGGCTTCACCCGGATGCAGAAGCGCGTCGCCCGCCGGCTGCCGTCCGTGCTCACCGTCTCCGGCTCCTCCCGCGACGAGATCACCGACCAGCTCGGGGTGCGCCGGGACCGGATCCACGTGGTGCACATCGGCGCCGACACCGGGCTCTTCTCGCCGGACCCGGCCGTCCCGGAGATCCCCGGCCGGATCGTCACCACCTCCAGCGCCGACGTCCCCCTCAAGGGCCTGCTCCACCTCGTCGAGGCGCTCGCCAAGCTCCGTACCGAACGGCCGGAGGCCCACCTCGTCGTCGTCGGCAAGCGCGCCGAGGACGGGCCCGTGGCCGCCGCCATCGAGGGCTACGGGCTGGCCGGAGCCGTCGAGTTCGTCAAGGGCATCACCGACGCCGAGCTCGTCGACCTGATACGGAGCGCCCAGGTCGCCTGCGTGCCCTCGCTCTACGAGGGCTTCTCGCTGCCCGCCGCCGAGGCCATGGCCACCGGCACCCCGCTGGTCGCCACCACCGGCGGTGCCATCCCCGAGGTGGCGGGCCCCGACGGCGAGACCTGCCTCGCCGTGCCGCCGGGCGACGCCGGAGCGCTCGCCGCCGCGCTCGGCAGGCTCCTCGACCCCGGCGACGGGCCGGCG
>DOWQ01000419.1 GCA_003519485.1 Streptomyces sp.
CCACGCGGGCGGTCGTGAGGACGCGGGCCGGCCACTCCGTGGAGCAGCCGGCCCGCGTCCCCGGGGAGACTGGCAGCCGGGGCCGGGGAGGTGGCCTCAACGCGCCACGGGCGTCCCCGCGGACGCGTGACCGTCCGCCTCCCCGGCCACTGAGCCGGTGCGCCCCAGCAGCCTGTCCAGGGCCCAGTCGCCCGGCCCCGCCGCGGCGATCGCCGCGAAGGCCCAGGCGTACACCGCGGCAGGTTCACCGCCGTTCAGGAGCGGGAACGGCCCGTCCGGCAGATGCACCGTGGCGTAGGCGTAGGCCATCGACCCCGAGCACAGCAGGGCGGCGGGGCGGGTGAACAGGCCGAGCGTCACCAGTCCACCCGCGGTCAGCTGGATGACCGCCGCCCACCAGCCGGGCCACAAGCCGAACGCCACTGTGCCGCCGTCGGTCCCGTGCGCTCCGCCGAGGACTCCGAACAGCGAGGCCGCACCGTGGCAGCCGAAGAGGAATCCGACGGCGATCCGGGCGGCGGACAGGACGGCCCCGGTCACCCACGGCGATGCCGTACTGACGTAAGCGCGCATGTGTGTCCTCCGGTGGTCGTCCTGGGGTCAGTTCTCCGCGATGAAGGCCATCATGATTCCCATGACATCGCTCTGTGCTTTCTCGGAGTCATAGACGGACACCAGGCGGACGGTGTCGCCCTTTTCCAGCGTGCCGAGGCCGGATGCGCTGATGCACCTGCTCATCGACGACACCTCCGGATGTCCGTGCATGTTGATGTATTCCGGGGTTTCGCCGTAAGCGGCGACGGACTTGCAGAGTTCCTCACCGGCCGACACGTTGACGGCCCTGATCGCCACACCGTCATTGTGCTGATGGCCGCCCATTCCGATGACCCGGCCGGGCACATTCACTTTCCAGTCCCAGGTCTTGGTGGAGATTCCCGGCTCTATCGCGTACTCGTCGAGCGGATAGCAGCCGGCCGCGGAGAGCCATACCGGGCGGAGCTTCTGGATGCCCTGCGCCTTGCCCGCCTTGCCCGGCACATAGGTGTACTCGATCTCGATGTACACGGTCTGCGGCTGTTCGGCGTGCGTCATCAGGTCCGCGACCATGTTCCACCGGGACAGCGGGTCGTTGTAGTAGCCGTATCCCTCGGGGGCCTTGATGAACGTCCGCTCGTTGCCGCTCGCCGCGAAGCGCTCGCCGAGGAAGGCCGACGGGTTCGGGAACTCGGTGCCGCACACCGGGTCACTGCGGAACTGGTTGTACAGGACGAAATGGTGCAGCATCGGGCCGGTGTTGACGTTGGCCACCGAGCCGTTCTCGTAGACCAGATCAGGCTTGATCCCGGTGATGAAACAGTCCCCGCAAGGCGCGTCGACGCCGAACGAGAAGGTGTTGCCGGTGCCTCCGTGCCCCTCCTCCGTGGTGGCCGGGATCTCGTACGGGCCGTAACGGATGGTCTTGGTGACGGNNGACAAGCCTCCTGAGGGGGATTCACGCAGCACGGATCGCAGGAGCGCGACCGCTCCTGGTCTTCGACCGATGGAATTCCGCGCGACAACGCGGGAAGAGGGGGAAGAGAGTTCGCGTACTTTCTTCCGGCGATCGCCCTTCCACCGACCGGGGTACCGTTCTCGGTGGGGCGACCGTTGAACGCTGCGGATACGCGCAGTATCCGGAACCGCGCCGGGTGCGGCAAGCCGTACGACAAGCCCGCGGTCCGCTCCGGTCGTTTTTCGCAGCGGGCTCAGAAACGCCGCTTTGTTTCCTGTCACATGGATGACAACAATCGCGGCAATGGCAGCCGCGCCGCCTCCGGGTGGCCGGATTCTTTCCATTCCACTCGCGCTTCCGCGCCCGGACGCGCGAGTGGCCGCCGCCGGAAGAACCGGCGGCGACCACGGTGAGCGGTCAGGTCAGGCAGGTCAATCACGTCAGGTCCGGGCCGCCGGCAGCAGGACGGCCGCGGATCCCAGGTGTCAGTACGGGCGGTCGCCCGCGATGGCCACCCGCTCGGCGACACGGCGGTGCGGCGCGTAGTCGTCCACCGCGTAGTGCTGCGTGGCGCGGTTGTCCCAGAACGCCACGTCGCCCGGCTGCCAGCGGAAGCGCACCTGGTACTCCGGCACATGGGCCTGCTGGAACAGGAAGCGCAGCAGCTGGTCGCTCTCGTCGCGCTCCATCCCCCTGATCCGCGTGGTGAAGGACGTGTTGACGAACAGCATCCGCCGCCCGCTGTCCGGGTGCGTACGGACCACCGGGTGCTCCACCGGCGGGAACATGTCCTGCAGCGCGGCGAGCCGCTCGGGCCCGTAGAAGCGGACGAAGCCGGGGATGAAGTCGTGAACGGCGGTGGCGCCGTCGATCCGGTCCTTCACGCTCTGCGGGAGGTTGTCGTAGGCGGCGGCCATGTCCGCCCACATCGTGTCACCGCCGGACTGCGGGACTTCGCGGAGCTGGAGCACCGCTCCCAGAGCGGGCCGCGGCCGGAAAGTGACGTCGGTGTGCCAGACGTTCTCGAACGTGGGCGTGGCGTCACCGCCCTTGGCGAAGCGGACCACATCGGCGGAGTTGCCGGCGGCGAGCAGCGGATTCGTCTCCAGCTCACCCCAGTTGAGCGCGAACGCGCGCTGCCGGTCGGAGGTCAGGTGCTGGCCGCGGAAGAAGAGCACCTTCCACTCCAGCAGGGCGCGGTTCAGCTCCTCGCGCAGCGCGGGCTCCAGCGGGCGGGAGAGGTCGAGGCCGCGGATCTCGGCGCCGATGGTGGCGGCCTGCGGCNNCGTCCCTCGTACATGCCGCCCTCGGGCACCCGCGCCTCACGGAGGGCGGTGGCGGGGGCCGGGGCGGTGGTGGTGGCTGCGGCGTCGGTACTCGTCGTGCCGGTGCCGGCGGGGGCGGTGGCGGCCGTGGTGGTGGCGGTCAAGATTCCTCCTGAGAGTCACGCACGACGGCAGGACGCACCGCCGCGCGGCGAGAGAGGCGCGGAAAGAGAGTGAGAGAAAGCACAGGGCTCAGGCGGAGGAAAGGTCCGCGTCCGGTGGAGAACGGAATCGCGGCAGTCAGACGCGCGACACCACGGCTGGTGTCACCACGGGTGAGGGAGGCTCCGGCACGGCCCGGTGAACGGGGGCGTGGGGCGGTCGCTCAGCTAGAGGCCGGACCGCTCGCACCCGCTGCGGTCCGGAACACGCAGAGTGCCCACCGCATCGAACGAGTACGTAACCATGTTCGCATTGTCGGTCGGCTGGCGCGCCACGTCAAGGCGGTCACCTGCGTGGCAGCCGGAAACGGCCGCCAGGAGGCGGTCGGCGGAGCCCCCGTTGACGAGCCGGTGAAACACCTGCGAGACCATGCTCGCTGTACTGATTGGAAGCCCGTCGACCGAGAGTGAAGGACCATTCCAGTGACCACAACCGCCGCCCATCCTCCGATCTACCAGGAACTGGTGAACGAGCACGGTGACGTCCTCGCCAGCGCCCGGCTCGCCGCGGAGGAGATACAGCGCGAAGCGGCCGAAGCCCTGGACTGGAACGGGCCCGGCATGCAGCGCCGCCTCCGGCGCCAGGCCGGGTAGGCCCGCGTCCCCGGTCGCATGGGGCACTCCGCCCCGCCGCTGCTCAGCGGCGGCGCAGCTGTTCCAGGTCGCGGCGGTCCCGCTTGGTGGGCCGCCCCGCACCGCGGTCGCGGTGGCCGGCCACCGCGATCTCCTCGCGTGCCGGGGGCGGCGGGCTGTTGTCGATGAAGCAGTCCGCCGCCACTGCCGCCCCGACCCGCTTGCGCACGATGCGCGTGACGACGGCGATCCGCTCCCTGCCGTCCTGGCGCAGTCGCACCTCGTCGCCGGTCCGCAACGCCTGGGCCGGCTTGACNNCGACCGCGTCTTCGTGAACCGTACGGACCAGATCCAGCTGTCGACCCGTACGGACCCCTCATCTGAAGCCATAACACGACTCTACGGGGAGAACCGCGCACCGGGACAGGACGACGCCCCCGGCCGGGCGGGCCGGCCGCCGACCGGGCCGGCGGTGACATTCGAACACGCCGCGGACCCGTCCCGGATTCCACCCGTCGGCCCCAACCGAGCGGCCGGCACCGGAATTTCGGTGGCCGTCGCGTATTGAGCGCGGGCGTGGACAGAGACGCCCGGCCTCGGCATGATGGGAGTCATGCCCTCAGAGACAGACCTGTCTGCCTTGGCTCACACCTACGCCGGAGTCCGCACCCGGGTGTCCGGTGGCAACGCCGTTCTGGCCCCGTGGGGGGAGGTCGACCACGGCTCCGTGCCGTATTTGTACGGTGCCCTGTCGGGGTTGGCCGCGGAGACGGAGAGCGTGGTGCTGGACATGGCCGCGGTGACCTTCATGGACACGGCCGGCCTGCATTTCCTCGAGTGCCTGCGGGACTACGGCCGGCAGCACCGGATCCCGGTCGAGACCGTCAACTGGACCCATCAGCCGCGGCGGATGCTGACGACGGCCCGCGGCGTCGTTCCCGTGCCGCTGCCCGATGCGGAGCGGCCATGACCCAGCCGGACTCGCCCGTGGCGATCGACGGGATCGTGCAGGCGGTGCGCGAGGGCAACCCCGTCCTCATCGACCGGCTGATGGAGCACTTCCTCGCGGAGGCCGACCTCCCCGCCCTGTTCGCCCTGCGACAAGCCCTCTACGACAGCCTGCCCGGCCACGGCTGAGACCGGCGCGCGTGGCGGTACGAATGCCGGCGCGCGTGCCTGTACGGACGCCGGTGACGACTGTGGGACGGCCGCCGACACGGCTGCCCGTACCGGCACGGCGGGTCAGCTCCCCGAACCGGTCGTGTCCAGCCACGCCGTGACCGCCGCGCCGCCCGCGCCGCCGCCGCGGACGACGGTGGCACCGAGTGCGGTGATCAACGCGCGGGCCGCCGTGTTTTCGACGGTCGTATGGACGTACAGGCGTTCGATCCCCTGAGCGTGGGCGAGGCCGAGCAGCTGCCGGAACGCCGCATCGCCCACCCCGGCGCCGCGGTACGACCGCATGAGCCACACGCCCGCCTCCGCGGCAGGCCGCGCCGCCCGCTCCGCGGCGGTCAACGGAAACAGCCGGACGGCGCCGACCACAGCCTTCCCGACAACGACGGCATACGTGGCCTCCACCGGCTCGGCCGTCAGAGACCTCGTCCGGTGGAATCCAAGGAAGGCGCTCCGGCGCTCCGGCGTCCATTCGTCGGCCGGGCCGCCGTCCGGACCCGCATCCAGGGGAGGCATGACCTCGCGCGGGTCCGCGTCGGCGACGGCGGCGTCCAGCAGGTCCCGCAGCACCTTCTCCTCCAGCGGCCGCAGCGTGACATCAGAGCGCATGGGCGCATCATCGCCCGTGCCGCCCCGCGGCCCCAACAGCTTTTCCCCCGTAACGGCGCGCCGTGCCGGGCCCATCGCTGCCTGGCCTGCACGGCGGTCAGGGCGGCAGGGCGGCAGGGCGGGCATCAGACCCTTCGGCGGGCCCGTGTGCCGGAACCGGGCCGGAACGCGCGCGGTGCTCCGTGGCCTACAGCGGTGCCTCTCCCGGAGTCGCGGAGGGCGGCGGGCCGCCCCCCGTCACGACTGCCCGCGCGCCCGGTGCCGTACCCGGCCGTCACCCGCGCCGGAAAGGGCCGCCCGGCCGGCAGCTACCAGCGGTCGTGCACCTGCGGCCGGATCCTCCGGTCGTACAGGTCCCGTACCGCCTCCAGGGTCTTCGGCGGCAGCTCCGGTACGGCGGCCGCCCCCGCGTTCGCGCGCGCCTGCTCGGACGAGCGGGCGCCGGGGATCACCGTGGTCACGCCCGGCTGCTGAATGATCCAGCGCAGCGCCGCCTGCGCGGGCGTGGCGCGGCTCGGGGCGAGCTCGGCGAACTCGGCCGCCGCCTCGATGCCGATCCCGAAGTCGACGCCCGAGAAGGTCTCGCCCTGATCGAACGCCTGTCCACGACGGTTGAACGTCCGGTGGTCATCAGCGGCGAAGACGGTGTGGCGGGTGTACTTGCCCGACAGCAGCCCGGACGCCAGCGGCACCCGGGCGATGATGCCCACGCCCGCCTCGGCCGCGGCCGGCAGCACCTCTTCCAGCGGCTTGAGCCGGAACGGATTGAGGATGATCTGCACGCTCGCCGTGCCCGGCCGCGCGATGGCGGCCAGCGCCTCCGCGCAGGTCTCCACGCTCACCGCGTACGCCGCCACGCGCCGCTCGGCCACCAGGGTGTCCAGCGCGTCGAAGACGGCCTCCGAGGAGTACACCGGCGCCGGCGGGCAGTGCAGCTGCACCAGGTCGAGGGTGTCCACGCCGAGGTTCGCCCGGGAGCGGTCCGTCCAGGCGCGGAAGTTCTGCAGGTCGTAGTGCTCCGGCAACTGCTCCGCGCGGCGGCCCATCTTCGTGGCCACGAAGACCCCGGCGTCCGGGCGGTCGCGCAGATACCGGCCGATCAGCTGCTCGCTGCGGCCGTCACCGTACACATCGGCCGTGTCGAAGAAGGTGACCCCGGAGTCGACCGCTGCGTCGAGCACTGCCAGTGCGTCCTCCTCCCGAACCTGCCCCCAGTCGGCCCCCAGCTGCCAGGTGCCCAGCCCGATGACGGACACCTCTCGGCCCGTCCTGCCCAATACTCGCTGCTCCATGGTTCGATATTACGTTCACAGGGCGGGCAGCCGAACGCGAATCGGCTCTTTCCCCGGCGGGCGGCGAAGCACTGGGCGGGCCCGTCAACCGACCTTCAGGCCCAGTGCCATGGCGATCACAGCCGCCTGTTCCAGGCTGATCATCGCCCCCGCGAGCTCCACCGTCAGCGGGTCGAGGCCGGTGAGGTCGCTGCCCCGCAGGTCAGCGCCGGTCAGCTTGGCGCTGTGCAGCATCGCGCCCGACAGATCCGTGCCCGTCACGCTCGCCTTCTCCAGCCGGGCGCCCGTCAGGTCCGCCTCCCTCATCCGGACGCTGTCGAAGCACGCCTTGCGGAGGTCGGCGCCGGGGAGGCCGACGAAGGACCAGTCCCCGCCGGTCACCTCGAAGAGCGTGAACTCCGACTGCTGGAACAGGCTGCCGACCAGCTTGCAGTCGGTGAAGCGGGTGTCGAAGAAGTTGCAGCGGCGGAACGTGCAGTTGGTGAACGCCGCCCCCGAGTGCCGGGAGGCGTTGAACCGCACCCCGGAGAAGGTGCAGCCGTCGAAGACCGCGCCCGCGTCGGTGACCTCCGTCCAGTCCGCGTCGAGGAACGTGTACCCGCTCCAGCTGCGATCCGACAGGTCCCGCCCGTACCAGTCCTCCTCGCGGATCACGAGATCCGCGTCCGGCACCGGCGGCTCCGCGGAGACCGGATCGACGTTTGCGCGTGCTGGCCTGATCGACATGCCCGACATTCAACACCGGGGGTCCGACAGTCGCCGGTCCGGCGGGAAGAGGCCCCCCGGACGCCCCCGACCGGGCGCGGGCCGCGCCGGCCGCGCGACGGGGAGATTGGCTCGCCGTCCCACGGGTAATCGCAGGGTCCACGGAGAAAACAGGGTCCGTGGAGAAACAGGAAGAACGGAAGAGGCTGGTGAGCCGGATCAATATCTTCGTGATCGGCATGGACGAAATGAACCTGGACACATTGCGGGACGTCCCACATGCGGAGAGCTACCGCTTTCATCCCCTGCTGACCATCGAGGAGCTCCAGTACGGCGAAATCCAGGTGCCCGAACTGATCCGTAAGGCCGAGTCCAAGTTGGACGGCTTCGACGGAAGCATCGACGCCATCGTCGGGTACTGGGACTTTCCGGTGAGCACGCTCGTGCCCATTTTGTGCGAGCGCTACGGGCTCCACAGCACGAGCCTGGAGTCGATCATCAAGTGCGAGCACAAGTACTGGAGCCGGCTGGAACAGCAGAAGGTGATCGACGAGCACCCCCGGTTCGCGCTCGTGGACCTGGAGGGCGAACCCGAGCCGCCGCCCGGGCTGACCTTCCCGATGTGGCTCAAGCCGGTCAAGTCGTTCTCCTCCGAGCTGGCCTTCGGCGTCAAGGACGAGAAGGAGTTCCGGGAAGCGGTCGCGGAGATCCGCGAGGGGATCTCCCGCGTCGGCAGGCCGTTCGAGTACATCCTCGACCGGCTGGAACTGCCGCCCGAGGTCGCCGACGCGGGTGGCCAGGCATGCCTGGCGGAGGAGGCGCTCACGGGCGTGCAGGTGGCCTGCGAGGGGTACGTGTTCCACGGTGAGGTGACCGTGTACGGAGTCCTCGACTCTGTCAACTACCCGGACACCTCAAGCTTTTTGCGGCACCAGTATCCGTCCCGAGCACCCGAACACGTGCAGGACCGGATCAAGGATATCGCGAAGCGCGTGATGAAGCAGATCGGATTTGAATCGGCGACCTTCAGCATCGAATTCTTCTACGACGCGGAGAAGGACGCGGTGAATTTGCTGGAGATCAACCCGCGGCATTCGCAGTCGCACGCCGAGCTTTTCGACCACGTGGACGGCGTTCCCAATCACCACTGCATGATCAGCCTGGCGCTGGGCCGCGACCCGCAATTGCCGAACGGCCGGGGGCAGTACGAGGTGGCCGCTAAGTGGTACCACCGGCGATTCGAGGACGGCGTCGTACGACGGGCCCCGACGAAGGAGGAGACCGAGCGGCTGCAGGACGAGATCCCCGGCGTGAAGATCGAGGTGGTTCCCGCCGAGGGCCAGCAGCTCTCCGATCTGCCGGGACAGGACAGCTACAGCTACGAACTCGCCCAGCTCTTCATCGGCGCGGACAGCGTGGAGGGAATGCGCGAGAAGTACGACCGCTGCGTGGCATCGCTGCCGTTCGAGATCGACCCCGTCCCGGAGTGAGAGGAGCACGCCCAGCCATGCGTTCCGTGACCAGCCTGCCCTGTGCGATCAGGGAAGAGGAGCACGTCTGGATCCCCGTCTCCGACGGCACGCGTCTGTCGGCCCGTATCTGGCGCCCCGTGTACGCGGAGGACGAGCCCGTGCCGGCCGTGCTGGAGTACATCCCCTACCGCAAGCGCGACCTTTCCTCCGTACGGGACTCGATCCACCACCCGTACATCGCCGGGCACGGCTATGCGTGCCTGCGCGTGGACCTGCGCGGCACGGGCGAGTCCGAGGGCGTACTCCTGGACGAATACCTCGAGCAGGAACAGACCGACGCCGAGGACATCCTCGCCTGGGTCGCCGAGCAGCCGTGGTGCAACGGCCGGACCGGAATGATGGGCATCTCCTGGGGCGCGTTCAACTCCCTCCAGGTCGCCGCCCGGCGACCGCCGAGCCTGCGGGCCATCGTCATCGCGTCCTTCACCGACGATCGCTACGCCGACGACATGCACTACATGGGCGGCTGCATGCTGTCCGACAACCTGGCCGAGGCGGGCACGATGTTCGCGTACGCCACCTGCCCCCCGGACCCGGCCATGGTCGGCGAGCGCTGGCGGGAGATGTGGCACGAACGCCTGGAGAACAGCGGCCCGTGGGTCACGGAGTGGCTCCGCCACCAGCGGCGCGACGACTACTGGCGGCACGCGTCGGTCTGCGAGGACTATGAGGACGTCCAGTGCCCGGTGCTCGCCTCCAGCGGTTGGGCCGACGGCTACTCCAACGCCGTGATGCGGCTCCTGGAGAACCTGGACGTCCCGCGCAAGGGGCTGATCGGCCCGTGGTCGCACAAGTTCCCGCACCTGGGCGAGCCCGGCCCGGCCATCGGCTACCTCCAGGAGGTCGTGCGCTGGTGGGACCACTGGCTCAAGGACATCGACAACCACGTGCTGGACGGCCCCATCCTCAAGACCTGGATGCAGGAGAGCATGCCGCCCTCCACCGCCTACACGGAGCGGCCCGGCCGCTGGGTGGGCGAGCCCGCCTGGCCGTCCCCGCACATCGAACAGCTGAACTATCCGCTGAGCCGGCATCGGATCGAGGGAGCGGACGACACGGTCGAGGAGCGGGAGATGACGGTGCAGTCACCCCTGTCCGTCGGCCAGTTCGCCGGCAAGTGGGCCTCGTACAACGCGCCGCCCGACCTCCCCTACGACCAGCGGGAGGAGGACGGCGGCTCGATGGTCTTCGACAGCGAGACGCTCACCGAACGGGTGGAGATCCTCGGCGCGCCGACCGTGGAGCTCGACTTCTCGGTTAACGAGCCCGTCGCGATGGTGGCCGCGCGGCTGTCCGACGTGTCGCCCGACGGCCGTGCCACACGCGTCACCTACGGCCTGCTGAACCTCACCCGCCACCGAAGCCTCGACGAGCCGGAAGCGCTCGTACCGGGAAAGCGATACCGGGCCGCCGTGCAGCTCAACGGCGCGGCACAGGCCTTCCCGCCGGGCCACCGGATCCGGCTGTCGCTGTCGACGTCCTACTGGCCGCTGGCGTGGCCGCCGCCCGAGCCGGTGCTGCTGAGCGTGTTCACGGGAGCCAGTTCGCTGACCCTGCCGGTGCGCCCGACCGCCGAGTCCGACGAGATCCTCGGACGGGCGTTCGGCGAGCCCGAGGGCACTCCGCCGCTCATGACCACCCAGGTCAGCCCGAAGGAGCAGCGCTGGACGGTGACCCGTGACCTGATCGGGTACAACGAGGCGCTGGAGATCGTCAAGGACAGCGGGACCGTGCGCTTCGACCGGATCTGCCTCGACGTCGACCGCCGCGCGTACGAGCGGTACGACACGGTGGCCGACGACTTCGAGTCGGTGCGCGGCGAGTCGGCCTGGACGATGTCGTTCCGCCGCGGCGACTGGGACGTCCGGACGGAGACCCGCACCGTACTGGCCTGCACCGCGACGGAGTTCCTGCTGAACGCGACGCTCGACGGGTACGAGGGCGCCCGGCGGGTGTTCTCCCGCACCTGGAACGAGCGCCTGCCCCGCGACTACATCTGACCGGGGAGGGCCGCGGCGGCCGCTCAGCCCGGCTGTTCGAGCAGCCTCCGCAGGAACCGGCTGCTCTCCTGCGGCGTCTGGGCCTCGGTGCACAGCCGTTCCATGATGAGCGTGTACTGGTCGATGTCGTGCTGCTTGTCCAGATAAACGGCGCCGGTCAGCTGCTCCAGGTAGACCTTGTCGGGCAGGTCCGGCTCCCTGAACCGCAGAATGGTGATCGGGGAGCCGGCCGCGGCATTGGCGCCGACGCTGAACGGCGCGACCTGCAGCGTCACGCTCGGCAGTTCCGCGGCCTCGAGCAGGTGTTCAAGCTGGGCGCGCATCACTTCAGGGCCTCCGAAGGCCCGGCGCAGCACGGCCTCGTCCAGCACCGCCCACAGCTTCGGCGCGTCCGGCCGGGTCAGCAGCTTCTGGCGCGCCATCCGCAGCTCGACCAGCCGGTCGGTCGTACGGGCGGGGGCGTCCGGATAGCCGAGCCGCGTCACGGCGTGCGCGTACGCCTCGGTCTGCAGCAGGCCGGGGAGGAACTGGACCTCGTAGGTCCGGATTAGTGCCGCGGCCTCCTCCAGACCGATGTGCAGCTCGAACCAGTCCTCGAGCACGTCGTTGTACTGGTGCCACCCAGCCGGGTCTGCCCGCCTGCCGGCCGAGCTCGAGGTAGTCCGCCCGATCCGCCTCGTCCACCACTCCGTACAGCGTCAGCAGGTCCGTCAGGTCGCGCTTCTTGAAGCCGACCTGGCCGCGCTCCAGGCGGCTGATCTTGGCGTGTGAGGCGCGGATCGCCGTCCCGGCGGCTTCCCTGCTGATGCCGCGCTCCTGGCGCAGCCTGCGCAGCCGCGCCCCCACCACGATGCGCAGCACGGTCGGTCCGGTTTGCGGCTGTTCCAGATAGCGCCGTAACGACGGTCCATCGCCCGGCCCGATCATGGCGGTCATCCCCTGCTCCCCTGGCCTGTCGTACGGATGTCCGGGCTCGCCCGGTCACGGCGGACCTCCTGCTACGGCGGCGGCCGGCCGCTCACGACGGCTGTCCGCCCTCCGCCACCTCGTCGAAGTCGCCGGCCTTCGCGCCCCGGAGGAACTCGGCCATCTCCTCGCGGGTGCAGACCAGCGCCGGCCCGCCCGGATGCCGGGAGTTGCGGACGGCGAAGTCCCCGTCCGGAAGCGCCGCCAGCTCCACGCAGTTGCCGCCCGGCGCGCTGTGGCGGCTCTTCCTCCAGACCACGTCGGCGGTCGGCGGAGGCTGTGCATCCTTGTCGGTCTCCCGCATTCCAGCGCTCCTCAGCTGCCGACGGTCAGTTCTTGCGTGCGAGGCCCGCGTAGAGCGGGATGTCGGTGTCCCCGATGGCGTCCGCTCCCACATCGGCGTGGTCGGGGCGCCAGCGCTGGACCACCTGGAGGCCGGGCTCGGCCAGCTCCAGACCGTCGAAGAACCGCAGCACCTCGTCCTTGCTGCGCACGTTCACGTGCGATCCCTTGGCCCGGAACTGCTCCGAGACCTCCCTCAGCGCGGCGGGCTCGAAGTCGCCCGTGGCGTGGGTGAGCGCCAGATGGCTGCCCGCCGGAAGCGCGTCGAGGAGCCGGGCGACGATGCGGTACGGGTCGGAGTCCGTCGGCAGCCAGTGCAGGACGGCGACGAGCGTCAGGGCGACGGGCCGGGTCAGGTCGAGGGTGCGCAGCAGCTCGGGGTGGCCGAGTACGCTCTCGGGCTCGCACAGATCAGCCTGGATGTACGTCGTCCGGCCCTCGGGGCGGCTGATGTGCAGGGCACGCGAGTGGGCCAGCACGATGGGGTCGTTGTCGGTGTANNACGACCTCGTGGAGGTTGGGTGACGTCGGGATGCCCGTGCCGATGTCGAGGAACTGCCGGATACCGGCCTCGGCCGCCAGGAAGCGGACGGCGCGGTGCATGAAGGCACGGTTCTGACGAGCCGTCG
>DOWQ01000202.1:0-174 GCA_003519485.1 Streptomyces sp.
CGGCTGCAGGATGTAGTTCTCGAACTGCTGGTAGACCACGACGAAGCCGAGCACCCAGAGCGCGTACCAGGGGTTGACGGTGAAGGCCAGCAGCATCGGCAGGGCACCTGCCAGATAGGTGCCGATGGTGGGGATGAACTGCGAGACGAGCCCCACCCAGACCGCGAGGGCCGG
>DOWQ01000202.1:202-2745 GCA_003519485.1 Streptomyces sp.
AGGCCCGCAGCACCTCGCCCTGCTTGGCCGGCGGCAGTACGGAGCACAGCGCGCGGCGCAGCCGGGGCCCGTCGGCCGCGAAGTAGAACGAGAACAGCAGCACGGTGAGGGTCTTGAAGACGCCGCCGAGCACCTGGGCCGACACGTCCAGCACCCCGCCGGCGCTGTTCTGCACGTACTTCCGCAGCCAGTCGGACCTGACCAGGCTGTCCTGGATCTCGAGCCTGGACAGCCTGGTGCGGAAGGTGTCGTTGCTCCAGCGGATCACCGAGTCGAGGTACTGCGGGAAGTTCTCGACCATGGTGATGATCTGGTCGGCGAGCATCGAGCCGAGCAGGGTGAAGAACCCGGCCACGCCCACGACGATGCCCAGGAAGACCACGGCCGTCGCCAGCCCGCGGCGCACGCCCCGCGCGGCCATCCGGTCCACGGCCGGCTCGACGGCGAGGCCCAGGAAAAACGCGATCAGGATGTTGAGCAGCAGCCCCGTGAGCGTGTGGAAGGCCCAGCTCGCGAGCTGGAAGACGGCGAACGCCGCGAACACCAGCAGCACGGCGCGGGGCAGCCAGCGCGGCATCGGGGCGCCGACGCAGGCAACGGCCTCCGCGCCGTCACCGGTGCCATTGCTCCTGCCATTGCCGGTGCCGGTACCGAGGCCGTTGCCTGCGTCGGCGCCTGCGCCGGCGTCTGCGCCCGGGCCATCACCGTCGCCGGTGTCCGTACCGGCGCCGGCGCCGGTGCCCGCGCCGGGGTACGGTTCCGGGCCGTCCATGCGGTTGTCGTCTGTCGCTGCCACCCGGCAAGTCTCGCCTACGGACGGCCGTAGCCCGGCCACTCTTCTCGGGCCGCGCCCCGGCAGGTCGCCCGTCAGCGCTTGTCCGCGGGCACCTCCATGGCCGCGCAGACCGCGCGCCACACTTCCTTGGCCGGCCGGCCCGCTTCGAGCGCCTCGTACACCGTCCGCCCGCCGAGCTCGGACATCACATGATCGCGCGCGAAGGAGTCGGCGTACGCCTCACCGAAGTGATCCGCCATTCGCTGCCAGAAGACCGTCAACCGCATGGTCCCAGTATCCCGCCCTGAGGGTGCAGCCCGTGCGCGTGCGGGTGTCGCACCCGGCCCGCCCGTCCTACGGTCATGGCATGGCCCGATCCTCAGCATCCCCCCTCGCCCGCGCCGAACAGTTCATCTGGCTGACCGCACGCGTACTCGAACAGCGGAGATTCGTCTTCCACTTCCTCGCCGGGGACGGCCCGGCCGCCGAGGCGGACCGCCGCCGGGCCGCCGGTGCCGTCGAGATCGCGCTGTCGGCGTACCGCAATGAGGACGGCGGCTACGGCCACGGCCTGGAGCCCGATCTGCGCGGCCCCGTCAGCCAGCCGCTGCACACCGCGCACGCCCTGCAGGTGCTCGACACGATCGGGCGCTGCCGCGGGCCCCGAAACGAACTGCTGTGCCGCTATCTGACGGACATCTCCACCGCCGACGGCGCGCTCCCCGCCCTCCATCCCTCGCTGCGCGGCTATCCGGCCGCGCCGTGGATCCCCATCGTCGACGACCCGCCCGGCGAACTGCTCTCGACCGGCCCGGTCGCCGGGCTGCTGCACCGCAACGAGGTCTGGCACGCGTGGCTGTTCCGGGCCACCGAGTTCTGCTGGTCGGCGGTCGAGTCCCTGCGGGAGTCGCATCCCTACGAAGTCATGGCGGCGGTCACCTTCCTGGACGGAGTGCCGGACCGGCCCCGCGCGGCAGCGGCGGCCGAGCGGCTCGGCGGCCTCGTACGGGAGCAGCGGCTCGTGATGCTGGACCCCGACCGGGCCGCCGGCCACCCGGTGCCGCCCGGCTACGCACCGGGCGAGCACCACTTCGCGTACGACTTCGCGCGGACCCCGGCGTCACTGGCCCGGCGCTGGTTCAGCGACGCCGAGATGGACCGTTCCCTGGACTTTCTCGCCCGGGACCAGCAGGAGGACGGCGGCTGGCCGATCCGGTGGCGCGAGTGGGCTCCGGGTACGGCCCTGGAGTCGCGTCCGCTCGTCACGATCGAGGCACTGCGGACCCTGCGCGCCCACGGACGGTCGCTGACCGGGTGAGAGCGAGCACCGACCGGGTGAGCGCGCGGCTCAGCCGGTCAGCGCGCGCACGCCGGCGGTCACCAGCACGGCGACGCCGACGACCAGCAGGAAGGGGGCGCGCAGCAGCAGCGCGAGCGCTGCTGCTGCGACCCCGGCCGCGCGGGGGCCGAAGTGCAGCGTGGAGCCGTCACTGAAGGTCTGCTGCGCGGTGAGGGCGGCCAGCAGGGCGATGGGCAGCAGCGCGGCCAGCCGCTTGACGAGCGGTCGCTCCAGGGCGCCGGCGGGCACCGACAGGCCGAGCAGCTTGACGAGGTAGCAGCTGATCGCGGTGACGCCGATGGCTATCCAGACGTTCACCGCGACCCCGCCCCGTCCTCGCGGGCCTGCCCGGCGCCCCGGTCCGCCGGACCGCCGTTCGCCGCGTCCCGGTCAGCCGTAGCGCCGTCCCCGCCGGTCGGGCTCCGGTCC
>DOWQ01000778.1 GCA_003519485.1 Streptomyces sp.
CTCCGCCACGGCGACAGGATCGCCCTAAAACGCCACGACGGCCGCACGATCACCTTCTCCGTCACCAAAACGGATATCTGGCCCCGGGACCGCTTCCCCTCCGAACAGATCTACGGACCCACCCCCGGCCCCCAACTGACCCTACTTACCTGCGCCGATTGGGACGAGGAGAAGCAGACCTACCGTTCCAACCTCGTCCTCACCGCCCAGCCGGCCGACACCTGAGCAGCCTCCCCCAGACCGCGACCGCAGGTCACCGTGGCCGCACTCCCGGCATGACGGCGGTGTGGCGGACGCGACTGTGCTCGACACGTTCGGGCCGCATCCCGGAGTGGCCCCCGTAAACCATGAAGAATGTGTGCCTATCGTACCAACTTCCAGGATGGTCCCGTGCTCTTCTCCTCCTCCGAGGTGTCCTCATGCCCACATCCCTTGCCCGCGCGCTGGCAGTTGCCGGCCTGACGGTGGCCGCAGCCATGATCCCCATGGCCGGCGCAGCCTCCGCCACGAACAACGACAACAACCACAACAACTGCTCCAGCGACCACCACGGCAACCGGGACCACAACCGCGGCAACCACCACCACAACTGCGGCCACCACGACCGCAACCACGACCGCCACGGCAAGTGGGACAAGGACCAGGGACAGGGGAAGGACCGCGACTGCACCTGCGACTGCGACCGCGACCGGGACCGTGATGGCGACCGGGACCGTGGCCAGAACGGGAAAGACCGCCGCGGCGGCCTCGGCGGAGGGCTCGGCGGCGGAGGGCTCGGCGGCGGCCTCGGAGGCATCCTCTAACACGCACCGCCCACGACGGTGGGGGCCCGCCGGAGGAACGGCGGGCCCCCACGAACATGCAAACGGTGTACGGCGGGGAACACGGGCTTCAGACTCGTCGGTCCAGCACCGCCCGTACCCCCTCAGCATCCCGGCGCATGGGCGCCAGCTTGCGCAAGCCAGGCGTGAGGGCGAGCAGCAGCAGCCACAGGCCCAGCAAGGCGGCGAAGGCCGCGCCCAGGAGTACCCAGAGGTCATCGACGGTCCGAGTGGCCAGCTCGTGCGCAAGAGTGTTCCGCCAGGCCATGGCGGGGCGACCTACTCGCACGGCTACCAGGTCGTACAGCAGCAGGCCGGCCCCGGCTGCCACGAGCAGGCTGACCGCCGAAGCCGGCAGCCGGCGCACCTTGGCCACCACGCGGTCGGCGACATGTGTGGCCCCCCGGACGGCGGGCGGCACCACATCAGCCGCAGCCGCCGGATCCGGCGGGACTTTCGCGGGCTCGGCCTCTGTCACCGTGGCCTGCTCTTGAAGAACGCATCCAGTGAGAAGGTTCGACCGCGCGAAGGAGCGGGCATGGCTGGGATCGGTTTGATCGCAGGAATGGCGCGTTCAATCCCCAGGACACCCACGCAAGCGCAATCACCCATACACCAGACCTACGAGCGTGCTCGCAGCACGTACGGAGCGGACCGGGTCGCAAGGGCAGTTCTCGCCTCGGCCGTACCGCCGTACCTGTACGTGAGCGATGACAACCCGGATGGTGGCCTGGACGACGACGCGATCGGACAGTTCGAGGATGGTGTGAAGACCGACCGACTGGCCTTCCTCGACGTTCATGACCTCGCTCTTCGCTGCGGGAGAGCGTACGGACCTGGTCAGCGAGGTCGCCCGTATCCACCACCGCGACATCGCCGCATTTGCCTCACCCAAAGGGACCCCGGACTGCATCAGCGCTTTTGCGCAGACCGACTTCCGTGCGGACCTGGCCAAGGTCACGGTGCCGACGTTGATCCTCCACGGGGACTCCGACCAAACGGTGCCGTTCGACGTCAGCGGCAAGCGTAGCCACGCGGCGGTCTCCGGGAGCACGCTGGTGCTGATCGAGGGTGGCCCGCATGGCGTGAACGCCACGCGCGCAGAGCGGTTCAACGGCGCGTTGCTCGAATTCCTCGCTACGTCGCGGGGTGGGCGGTGATGGGGAGGTTGGTGCGGTAGCACCGGTCGCGGAGGGCAGCGGAGGCTCGTTCGTTCCCCCGCAGTCCGCTCGCAGGTGCACGGGCCCCGCCCGGGTCAGTGGGCTATGCCCCTGATGGCTCACTCCATGTGGTCGATTAGTCCTGCCAAGTGATGAAATAAGAGTGCCATAAAGCCGAGGTGCGTAACAGCACGCGGCGCGGGAACCACTCTTGCGCTGCCCTGCGGTGTCACGCCCTGCGGCAGCCGCCTCTTCCACACCAGGGCGAGCGGCTTCCTCCACAGAAACGGATGATCCCATGCATAAGCCCTTGCGCCTGTCGCGGCGCACGGCTCCCGCCGGTGTCGCCGAACGCTCCCTGGCCGTCCTCGGAGTCCTCGCGCTGGCGGCTGCCGTCACCGCCTCCTCCCTCACGCCCGACACCAGTTCGGCGTCCAGCCACCGCGAGGCGCCGCTGATCGCCGGCGACCCGCGGGCGGACAACACGGATGTCTACGCCTTCACCAGCCCGGACAAGCCCGACACGGTCACCCTGATCGCGAACTGGATTCCGTTCGAGGAACCGAACGGTGGGCCGAACTTCTACCCGTTCGCCAACGACGCCCGGTACAACATCAAGATCGACAGTGACGGCAACGGAAAGCCCGACACGACCTACACGTGGGAGTTCAAGGACCACATCAGGGACGCCGCCGGTCAGTTCCTGTACAACACGGGGGTCGTGAAGTCGGTCAACGATTCCACGCTGAACTTCCGTCAGACGTACACGCTGACCGAGACGGACCAGGACGGCGCGACCAAGACGCTGCTCAAGGACGCTCCGGCCGCCCCCTCCAACGTCGGCAAAGCATCGATGCCCGACTACGCCTCGCTGCGGGACGAGGCGACTCTGGATCTGCCGGACGGCGGCCAGGCCTACGCCGGGCAAGCCGACGACCCGTTCTTCCTCGACCTGAGGGTCTTCGACCTGCTGTACGGCGGCGACCTCTCGGAAACCGGTCAGGACACCCTCGCGGGCTACAACGTCAACACCGTCGCGATCCAGGTCCCCAAGAAAGACCTGGCGCTGAACGGCGACGCCAAGCGCAACCCCGTCATCGGCGTCTGGTCCACGACCGACCGCAAGGGCGCCGAGATGCCGCAGGCCAAGGGTGGCGAAGGCAAAGGCGAGGAGAGCGACGGCAAGGGCAGAGAAGGAGCCGCGGGCGGCGAGGGCGCGGACTGGCGTCAGGTCTCGCGCCTGGGCAACCCGCTGGTCAACGAAGTCGTCGTGCCCCTGAAGTTCAAGGACGCCTTCAACACCCTCTCCCCGCACCAGGACCGCACCGTCCAGCCGGTGGTCGACAAGGTCAAGAAGCCGATCCTGCCGCAGGTGATCGAGAAGATCTACAACATCCCGGCCCCAGCCGCACCGCGCGATGACCTGGTCGAGATCTTCCTCACCGGAATCTGCAAGGCCTGCGGTCCGATCAAGGCCGACCTCAACTCGCAGCGCCTCAACGCCGATGTCGGCAAGGACGACTTCGTGCCCGCCGAGGAATTGCGGCTCAACATGTCCGTGCCTCCCACCGCCAAGCCCAATCGCCTCGGTGTGCTGGCGAAGGACCTCGCCGGCTTCCCCAATGGACGCCGCCTGAGCGACGACGTGCTCGACATCTCCCTGCAGGCTCTCGAAGGCGCGGCGCAGACCGGCAAGATCGTGCCCGCGCTCGCCGCGGGCGACCGGGTCGACAGGAACGAGCGCCCCTTCGGCGAAACCTTCCCCTACATCGCCCTGCCGAACACCGCCGCGGTCAACCAGGCCGAGACGGGCAAGCCCGGCGGTGGAGTGGACGCCGGTCAGGGCGGTACGGGTGTCGGCGGGTTCCCGGTCGTACCCGCCGCCGCGCTGGGCGGCGGCCTCCTGCTGGCCGGCGCCGGGGCCCTGGCCCTTCGTCGGCGGATCAAGCAGCAGGGATGACCGGGTCAACCCGCCCTGCGGGCATAGTTTCCGCCGCGGTCAGAACCCGGCGCCGGGTTCTGACCGCGGCGGTGCTCGCCACCACACTGGGCACGACCCTGTTCATAGCCGGGGCGTTGGCCCTGCTCCCGGCCTCCCACCGACCGCCCATACCCGCCGGCATAGGCACAGTGGAACCCTCCGCCCCCGGCCCGCCCGCGAGCACAGCCCCGATACCCTCAGGGGGCGTGGCACCCCCGGTGCGTATCAGCGCCGCCGGCATCGGACTTCGCAGCTCCCTGACGAACCTCCATGTCCAGCCGGACGGCCATCTCGGCACCCCCTCCAACCCCGGCAAGGCCGGATGGTGGAGCGAGGGTCCCATACCAGGAGGGCCCGGAGCGGCCGTTATCGTCGGCCACGTCGACTCCCGTACCGGACCGGCGGTGTTCCACAACCTCTCTTCCCTCCGCCCGGGAGACAAGATCACCCTTCACCGCAGGGACGGCAGCACTGCCACCTTCGCCGTCCGGGCGCTGCGGCAGTACGCCAAGGACAAGATCCCCGACGATCAGGTCTACGTCCTCGACGGCCCCCCGGCCCTCCGGTTGATCACCTGCGGCGGCACCTACGACCGGGGGCGTCAGGAGTACAGCGACAACCTCGTCGTCTACGCCGACTTCGTCCAATCGCCTGCAGCGCCCCAGCACCGGTCGTGACCCGCGTTCCCGACCACCCGGAGCAGGCAGTGACACCGTTGCGAAGCCCTGCCAAGTCGGCGGGCCGACGCTTCAGCTCCAGCGCCGCAATGCTTGCGTGAGCTCCTCATACCAGGCAATGCGAAGGCCAGCGTCGCCGGTGGGATGGGCGCCGAGGGTGACGAGGGGATCGGTGATCTCGTAGGCGGCGCGATAGGCCAGGATGGCGGCGGCTAGATTCCACCAGCCCCGATTCTTCTCTCCCGACGGCACCGGGCCGAGGGCCGTCACGAACCACACGGGTAACAACGACCGTTCGCTGAGGGCCTCGGCGAGGTGGCCGCGCAGCAGCCCCTCGAGTTGTTCCTCTGCCTCGTCACCGGCGTCGAGAATCGGCTTCTTCGCTGCGCGGGCGGTGTCGTCTTCCTTCAGTTCAGCGCGTGCGTTGGCTGCCCTGTTTCCCAGCGCGGTCAGGCGTTCTGTGACGGTTTTGTCACGGCGTAGCCCCGTCTCGAAGTCATGGGCGGCCTGCTGATGCGCCTGGTCGGGGTGTTCGGTGCGGGCGAGGATTCTTGCCGCGGCGAGAACACTGTCGCGGTGTTCTTGCCGCTGTTGGAGTGCAGCGTGGTATTGCCGGATGGCCATCATGCGCGCCGCGCGTTCACCGTCGCTGAGGAGAGCGGACCGGGCTTCGCGGCCTGCCTGCGCTGTACGGGCCAGCTTTCGCCAGGCCGGCTTGAGGGTGCCCAGATGCGCCTCGGCGTCGTGGCTCATGCCGTCCTCGCCTTCTTGGCCGCGTCCGTCGGCTCGGAGGGCACTCCCAGAGTGGTGTCAACCGCCCGTACGCCGATCACGTCGTTGACAACACCCATGACCGCACGAAGGTCACGACGGGATGCTGCCGAGACCTGTTGAGAAGAGTCGGCTGGCCCGCCACGTTGTTGGAACTTCCCGTTCTGCTCTGCGATCTGCCGCTTGGTCTGGCCCACCCGCTACCACCATCCACTGGTGCGACGACGCGATGAGAAGACACTGCCCGGCGGCAGCCCCCGTCAGCCCTCCTCCGGGTGAATCCGACCGAACAGGGCGGTACCGATGGGCACAACTGCCCGGCCCCCGCGTCCCTATCCGGTTCCCGGCGGCTGAGGCGTCGGGGAGTCAGCGAGCGGGGGCGGGGCCGGTACTGGTGGGATTCGCTCCGGGGACACGTGGGGGCCTACGACCTCTTCTTCTCGTCTGTCACAGGGCGTGCGGTGATGACGAGGTTGGCGCGGTAGTCCTGCTTGTTCTCGTCCCAGTCGGCGCAGGGATCAAAGCAAGCCGGGGCCCGGAAGTGGAACGGTAGACCTGCCGGGAAGGGAAACGATCCTTTGAGTAGACCGCCTTGCGGTCGAGCGTCGGGACGGACGGGACGCCGCCTTCAGGGGTTACGTGCCGGTCAGCGCGCGGGCGGTCAGCCCCAGGCCGACGATGAGGACCAGGGCGGCCGTGATCACGGGGCCGAAGCGGGCTACCGGCTTGAGCAGGCGCAGGTAGCCAGTCGCGCGGTGGCGGACGGCGTGGCTGAGCCTGTCGCGGAAGCGGATGAGGAGGAGTCCGGCGGCGGTGAGTGTCGCGGCCATGCCCGTCCCGTAGCCGAAGACGAGCAGGATGCCGAACGGCGTACGGCCCAGGGCGACAGCGCCGAGCAGCACGATCAGTGCGGACGGGCTGGGGACCAGGCCGCCTGCGATACCAAGGCCGACGAGGACCCGTCGGGTGGGGCGTGGCGCGGGGGTAACCGGAGGGAGCGGATCGTGAGGCGCGGGACGGGCGTCTGCGGTGGGCTGGTGCTCGGTTTCCTCGGTCAGAACGGCGAGGCCTCCCGGCTCTGCGGCCGGGTGCGCGGGAGCGCCCTGCGACGGTGCAGGCAGCCTCCGGCTGCGCAGCAGCAGGCCCCTGAGTGTGCCGTGCGAATGCGCGTGTGCGTACCGGTGTTCGTGGGAGTGGCCGTGGTCGCCGTGGTGATGGCTGTGACCGCCGCCGCCGTGGTGGTGATGGTGGTGGTGCCCTGAGGAGTCCTTGCGGAGGGCCCCGCGCAGCAGACCGATGCCGATGGCGGTCACGAGGAGGCCGCTCGCCAAGCCCAACCAGGTCAGTACGGTCTCGCCTGCCAGGGAGGTGGCGACGGGGAGGAGGAGGCCGAGGACGAGGACTCCGGCGGTGTGGGTGAGGGTGACGGTGGCGCCGACCGTGACAGCGTCGCGGGCTCTCCCCCGGCGGCCTGCCAGGTACGCGGCCATGATTGTCTTGCCGTGCCCGGGCAGGGCTGCGTGCGAGGCGCCGAGGACCATGGCGAGAAGCAGCGCGAGGATTCCCACGGGGAGTGTCAGCTCTCGTGTGCCGACCAGCGAGTTGAAGGCCTCGCCTACCCGCTCGAACGCCGTCGTGACGGGCCCGGCCCCGGGGAGGTCCGGAAGAGCGAGGGCTGCCGGATCCTTCGCGTCGCCCGGAGTGGTACGGAATGCGGCGTGGCGCTGGTCCAGGGGTGAGGCGAGAAGGTCGTCGGGGTAGTCGCGGAGTGCGTGGGTGACCGAGGTGGTGGGCAGCGGTGAGTCTTCGAGGGCGACACCGTAGCCGCCGGCGGTCATCTCGTGCCAGCCGATGCGCTTGCTGTCGTAGGTGTCCTCAACCTGGACCGCAGCCGGTTGCCGCAGGTCGGCCACGGCGGCCAGTTTGCACTGCAGGCGGCTGGTCTTCAGCCCGGCCTCGCCCGGCTGATAGGCGAACGTGCTGGTGCTGACCGTCCAGTGGAGTTTTTTACGGTTCACGGTGACGGCCAGCGCATCGGCGCGTTCGGCGCAGCGTTCGCGGGCGTAGGCGGCACGTTCGCGGCCGCCTGCGATGCCGTCGCCATCGGAGTCGACGCGGGAGCGTTCCTGAGCGGCGGCGATCTCCGCGCTGTCCACGACGAGGGTGTTCTCGATGCGGTCGGGGTGGAGGCTCAGCCCGTTGTAGTGGTTGATGGTGAAGTTGCCGAGCGGATGCGCGAAGGCGGCCGGTGCGGCCGCCAGCACGGCGGCGCAGAGTGCCGCGGCCAAGCCGCCCAGGGCAGGCAGGCGGAAGCGATTCATCAAGCGGGACCGATCCGGTCAAGAGCCGCGCGCGCGTCGGGCGCGTGCAGGGGATGGAAGCGGGGGTCGATCTCGAGCGCGCGGGTCAGGTCGCGGCGAGCGGCTGCGTCCTCGCCCAGCGCATCGTGGATCATTCCGCGGTGGAAGTGAAACAGCGCGCTGCGCGTGCCCAATTGAAGTGCACGGTCGGAGCGGGTGAGAGCTTCGTTGTCGCGTCCAGCACGGTGCAGCGCCCAGGCGTAGGCGTCCTGGGTGGCCAGGAACGGGCGCTCCCGCACGGCCTCCCGTGCGAGCTCGACCGCTCGGCGCGGGCTGCCGTGGTCGGTTTCGAACAGGACGGTCTCAGCGTCGGCTGCCACACCGGCCGCTTCGAAGAGCCGCACCTGATCGCGGTAGAGCGCGTACCGGGCTTCCGCGCGCTTGGTGTGGCCCTGGGACTGGTGAAGATCACCGAGCGCCAGCACGTAGGAAGGTTGGGGGACGCGGGCGATCGCCGCTTCGTAGTCCTTGACGGCCTGACTCTCATGCCCGAGCGCCGCCTGCGCCCTCGCGCGCGCCTCCAGGAGCGTGGGGTCGCCGGGCGCGGCCCGCAGGCCCGTACGTGCTTCGCGCAGGGCCGCTTCCGGGTCACCGTCGTTCAGGGCGAGCAAGGCGAGGTGGTAGCGGGCGAAGGTCGAGTCGCCTCGGCTGCCTGCCGCGTTCAGCGCACGCCGCATCAGCTTTCTGGCCCTGTCGAGGTCGCCGCGCAGCTCCCAGGCGTAGGAGACGCGGGCCAGAGAGGGAGTGGCGGGCTGGAGATCGACCATCTTCTGCGTGGCTTCGAAGGACTCTTCGTAGCGCCCGAGTTGGAGGTAGGCGTCGGTCAGGACGCCGTAGGAGCCTGCGTTGTGCGGGTTCGTCGCCACCGCCCGATGTGCCCAGTCCAGCGCGGCGGTGAACTCGTGCCGGGCGGCGGCCAGTGCGCCCAGGCCCAGCTGTGCGAGGTGGTTCTCCTCCGCCTGGAGTTTCATCGAGCGGCGCAGCGCCTTCTCGGCCTTCGGGTAGTACTGGGGATCCGCCGTGCGCTGAGCCTCCTGCACATATTCCAGGCCGATTTCGGCCCAGCTGGCGTGGTCCTCGGGGAGCCGCTTCAGACGTTTCTGGAGGCCGCTGATCCGGGATTCGGCACGCTCACCGGGTCTTGGGCCACTGTCACCAGCCGGCGCCGCAGGTGTCGTCGTATCGGGCGGGGAGAGGCCGATGGCACCGGCGACGAAGAGTGCCACGCCCAGGGCGATAGCGGATGCCGTGAACGCGAGCTTGCGTCGCCTTGCCGTGGGTCCGGCCGGCGCGGGGGATTCGTTCATCAATGGTCTGTGTGCTTCCTCAAGGGACGTCCGGAGCGGACCCGGACGGGCGAGAGGGACGGGGCGAGCAGCGAACGCACTCGCCCCGGCCCTTGGCCTGATACGGCCTTACGGTCGCCGCGGTGTGACAGGTGGCCGACGGTGACCGCAGGCCGTTCCTCAGGCCTTCTTGCGGCTGCGCAGCAGGCGGAAGCTGCCCGTGCCCAGCAGGAGGGCGCCTGCCGCTGCGGCGCCGGCGGGCGCGGAGCCGGCCGTGCCGGCGGCCGAGGTCTTGTCGGCCCCCGAGGACCCGCCGCCCGGGGCAGCGCCCGGCCCGGTGTGCGGCAGCGCGACGTAGGGGAAGCTCCCCTCGAAGGGAACCTCGTTGTTGTCGACCCGGTCGCCCTCAGCCAGGGCCTCGACCAGTTCGCCGGTCTGAGCGGCGCCCTCGACGGCCTGCAGGGAGATGTCGATGACGTCGTCCGCGAGGCGCCGTCCGTTGGGGAAGCCGGCCAGGTCGCCCGCGAGGACTCCCAGACGGTTCGGCTCCTGGGCCGGCGGTACGGCCATGTTCAGCCGCAGCTCCTCGGCGGGGACGATCGCGTCGCGGTCCGCGTCCTTGTTGAGCCGGTGGGCGTTCAGATCCGCCTTGATTGGACCGCACGCCTTGCAGATGCCGGTCAGGTAGATCTCAAAGAGGTCCTCGCGCGGCGGCTCCGGGGCCGGGATGCCGTACACCTGCTCGATCAGCTTGGGCAGGATCGGGTCCAGCACCTTGTCGACCACGGGCTGCACGGTCCGGTCCTGGTGCGGGGAGAGCGTGTTGAACGCGTCCTTGTACTTCAGCGGTACGACGACCTCGTTGACCAGCGGATTGCCCAGACGGGAGACCTGGCGCCACTCGTCGGGGGTCGTGCTGCGCCCGCCGGGGGCGTCCGCGCCGCGCCGGTCGGTGGTGGACCAGACGCCGATCACCGGGTTGGCCTCGGCGTCGCCGTGCAGCGCCAGCGCCTTCTTGGGGACCTGCAGGGCGATGGTGTTGACGTTGTACCCGGCCAGGGTGTCGCTGCCCCGCTCGCTCAGGTCACCGCCGTAGAGGAGGTCGAAGACGCGCAGGTCGGCGAAGAACGGGTCCTCCGCCTGGCCGGCAAAGGTCGTCGCGCCGCCCGGCACCGACCGCACGGCCTGGTCGCGCAGCGTGCGGTAGTCCGGCATCGAGGCGGGCCCGACGCGGGACGGCGCGACCGGGACGTTGTCGGCCAGGGTGCGGGTGTGCCCGTGCGCGTTGGTGACCGTCAACTTGTAGAACTGACGGACGTTGAGGTCCTTGTCCGTGAGGGAGGTGACCTGACCGGTGTTGTAGAGGAACTGGTCCTTCGCGTCCCGGATCTCGGTCTTGAACTTCCACGTGTAGGTCAGATCCGCACGCCCGTCGCCGCTGCTGTCAATCTTGATGTTGTAGCGGGCGTCGTCGGCGAAGCTGTAGAAGTTCGGGCCGCCGTCGGGCTCCTCCATCGGGATCCAGTTCGCGACCAGGGTCACGGTGTCCGGACGGTCCGGGCTGGTGAAGGCGTACGTGTCGGTGTTGTCCGCACGCGGGTCACCGGCGATCAGGGGCGCTTCCCGGTGGCTGGACGCCGAGCTGACACCGGGCGTCAGCGCCATCGCCGCCGCCGACCCGATCAGCGCCACAGCGCCGATCCCGGCCAACGACTGGTCGAATCGTCTGCGCGAGCACCACGGCAGAGGGAATCTCATGGTCAAGGCAAACCTCTCTGAGGGGTCGTCGCCAGCCGCGCCAACGTGTGAGGGAGAGGGCCATCGGGGCAGCGGACGAACCTACGTCTGCGCTCGCACTCAAACACCCAAATGACCGGAACGGCATCATTGGCGCGACACCAGATCCCCTGGTAAGCGGTGGATCGTCCGGGAAACGAGCAGGTGATCCGCGCGCACACACAGTGACGCGGCGGGAGATTTCACCCGTTTCACGCAGCGCCCGGCTGGGCTGATGGCGTGAACCCAGCCGTCGCACACCAGGACGGACGACGTCGCACCGCCCACGTGCCGACCCAGGTCTGCGTACGGTCGGGCCGGCGACGGGCCATTCCTCCGGTCCGTCCACGACAACGGCGAAGGATTGCCATGGACGACCGTGAAGAGCCTCGGGCCGGGAGAGCGGCACTGGCGCTCGCTGACCGGCCGATGAGTACTCGTCCGATCGGGGACTACGCCCTGTTGTCGGACTGTCGTTCGGCGGCCCCGGTGGGCACCGAGTTACTGGTTGTGCCTTCCTCTCCGGAGGTAGCCATGGCCCCCATCAGGTCCGCGAGATCATCGGGCGCGCATTGAAGCTGCAGAACCCCAGGTCGGTCACCTTCTTGACCGTGCAGACGTTGCCCAGTCCTGAGTCGATATCGTCGGATGGGTTTCGTCTACTACTTCGTTTCCTGAGCGGTGCTCCGTCGGCACTGGTCATGTGGGCAGGTGTTCCGTCCGGGCTCGGCGTGCCGTGGATCAGGCGCAGGGGAAGGCGCGGGCGGCGGCGTCCGCGATCGACTCACGGCCGGGTGCCTGCCGCAAGCCCTTAGAAGTCATCTCATTTGGCGAGTCTGCGGTAGCAGATGAGGG
>DOWQ01000640.1 GCA_003519485.1 Streptomyces sp.
TTAACTACCCGGCCTTGGGTCAATGCCCGTTCATCAACTGTTTGGAACTTTGTTCTTATACCCCCGGCAATATTGGACGTAGTTTCCATAGTGCACTCGGAAAGGGGAACTCCCGGATGGACCTCAGTACAGAGAACGGCACGGCCACTCCCACCTGGAAGGATGACGGCATCCTGCTGATGGAGCGGGCAATCAGCGGAGATGAGCTGACCCGCCTGCAGTCCTGGGTGAGCGATCTGGAGCGGCAGCCGGGCACGACGAGCGGGCTGTTGCAGTACGACGAGAACGTCGGTGTCGGCACCGTGCGCCGTTGCCGCACCGAAAACTTTGTCCCCTACCACGAGGGACTGCGCACGCTATTCACCGAGGGCCTGTTCCCCAAGGTGGCCGCCGAGCTGCTGGGCGAGGAGGGCGTGCTCTACAAGGAGAAGATCAACTACAAGCACCCGCAGGGAGCGGGGTTCCTTCCGCACCAGGACGCCCCGGCGTACCCAAACGTCTCGAACACCATCGCTTGCATGGTCGCCGTCGACGATTCCACGCCCGAGAACGGCTGCCTCGAGATCGTGCGCGGTGCCCATCACGAGCAGCTGCCCACTGACGACACGGGCTGCATCGACCCGGAGGTGGCCGAGGGGCTGGTCTGGGAGCCACTCCCGGTCCCCGCAGGGTCGTTGCTGTGGTTCCACTGTTATGTGCCCCACCGCAGCGGAACCAACACCTCCGAGACCACCCGGCGCGCAATCTATCTGACTTACAACGGCGCTTCCGACGGCAACCTGCGCGAGGAGTACTACGCGGCCAAGCTGGCCGAGCTCGCCGACAATCCCGAGCGATTGAGTCTGATCGGGCACTTCACCGGGGTCGCGTCGCCATCCCACGAGGGAGGTGCTGTCTGATGCCGGTCACCACGGAGGAGCTACTCGAGCTCGACCCGCGGGAGTGCGGCGTAGAGGAGTTCTGCGACCGGCTCTTCGACTACCTCGGACACGCTGGGCAGACGATGTACGACGAGACCGTTACTCAGCTCGAGCACGGGCTGCAGTGCGCGGCACTGGCCGAGCAGGATGGCCATGGCCAGGCGCTGCAGGTGGCCGCGCTGCTGCACGACATCGGCCACCTGGTGCTTGACGAGCACGACGAGCGCGACGACTTCCTCGAGACAGACCAGCGACACGAGGTCGTCGGCGCCCGGCTGGTGACGGCGTGGTTCGGCGCAGAGGTCGGCGGGCCGGTCGCGCTGCATGTGCCGGCCAAGCGCTACCTGGTGGCCATTGACCCGTCGTACGCCAACGGGATGTCGCAGGCGTCGGTTCGCAGCCTCGAGGTGCAGGGCGGCCCGATGACCGACGACGAGATCAGCGCCTTTGAGCAGCGACCCCACTACGCCGGGGCCGTGCAGCTGCGGCGGTGGGACGACCGCGGCAAGGTCGCCGACGCCGGCGTCCCGGGGCTGGAGCACTGGCGGCCGGCCGTCATCGACTCCTTGCAGACGCACCACCAAACACCGAGCGATTCCGATTCCTAAGGGGGACCTCCCGATGCACTGGACCCGACCCGTCGTGACCATAGTGGCGCTGCTGTGCGTCGTCGCCGGGCTCACCGCCTGCGGCGCGGGCGCCGGCAGTCCGGACACCGACACCCTGCGTCTCGGTGCGATTGCTACTGGCTCGGCACCCGAGGAGAAGGAGCGCTACGAGGCGATCGCCGACCAGCTTTCGGAGAGCCTCGACATGGAGATCGAGCTGATTACCAGCACGGAATACTTCGCGATCGCCGAGGGGCTGCGGGGCGGTAAGGTCGACGTCGCGTTCTTGAACTCGCTCGGCTACGTGCTCACTGACACCAAGGTCGACCTGAAGCCGCTGGCGGTCGGCGTCGACGAGGCCGACGAGCCCGGCTACTTCAGCTACCTGATTACCAGTAAGCCCGATGAGATCAGGGGGCCGGCCGATGTCAAGGGTCACAGTCTGGCCATGGCCAGCCGGCTGTCGACGTCGGGATATCTCTACCCGACCAAGGCGCTGGAAAACGCTGGGATTGACCCCGAGGAGGACGCCACGCTCTCCTCGGGTGGCAACCACGCGGCCAACATTCTCGCGGTGGGCAGCGGCCAGGTCGACGCCGCGTTCGTCGACTCCGTGGAGTACGAGTCCGCGGTGAAGAACGGCAAGGTCGACCCCGAGAAGGTGGTGAAGGTTTGGGAGTCCGACCGGATCACCGGCTCGCCTGTGGTGGCGCGCTCCGAGCTGGACGCCGAACTGCTCGACCGGGTCAGGAAGGCGCTGCTCGACCTGAAGGGTACCGAGGATGTGCCCTTGGGCGTGGAGAAGACGCTGAAGATGGGGCCGGTGAAACCCGAGGATTTCGACCCGATCCGCAAGCTCGCCACCGAAATCGGCCTCAGCGTCGAGGACATGAAGGAGTGAACCCCGTGATCCGGACGGAGCGGCTGAGCAAAGAGTTCGGGCGGCACTCGGCGCTGCGCGACGTCAGCGTGAAGATGGCTGCCGGTGAGATCGTAGGGCTCGTGGGCCCCTCGGGCGCGGGCAAGTCGACGCTGCTGCGGACACTCAACGGGTTCGTCGAACCTTCCGACGGCCGGGCCCTGGTGTGCGGGCGGGACGCCGCCACCCTGCGCGGCGCCGCTCTGCGCGCACACCGCGCAGAAGTGGGAATGATCTTCCAGGCCTTCAACCTGGTGCGGCGCCTGACCGCGCGCGAGAACGCCGCCGCCGGGGCTGCCGGTCGGGTAAGCACTCGGCGCACCGTGCTGGGGCTGCTGCCTGCGGCAGAGCGGGCGCGGACGGATGCCGCGCTGGACCGGGTGGGGCTTGGCGAGTGGGCTGAGCAGCGGGCGGACACTCTGTCAGGTGGCCAGCAGCAGCGGGTGGCAATTGCGCGCACCCTCGTGCAGGCCCCCCGTGTCGTCCTCGCCGACGAGCCTGTGGCCAGTCTCGACCCGGGCAGCAGTGAGCGGGTGCTGGGGCTGCTGCGCAGCCTGGCCCACGATGACAGCCGCACCGTGGTGGTCTCGCTGCATCAGGTGGAGTACGCGCGCGAGTTCTGCGACCGAATTATCGCCCTGGAGAAGGGGCGGGTGGTGATCGATGCGGCACCGAGCCTGATCGAGGAGTCGGCGTGGGAGCGGCTCTATGACTCCGCACGGGCCGACGTCGACGAGGCTAAGGCCGATCTGACTGGGGCCGTGTCATGAGCGGTGTGCTCGAGGAGGCCCGGGAGGTCACGGCGCCGGCAGCTCGCCCACCACGGAGGCGGCGCCGGGGACGGGGCGCGTTTCTCGCCCTGGCGGCGATGGTGGTTCCGGTGGGCGCCAGCATGGTGCACCTGGAGATCTCGCTTCTCGACGTGGCATGGGCGGTGCCCGACTTCGCGCGGTTCCTGGTGGAGAACATGTGGCCGCCGGAGTTCCACGAGCTCGAAGACCTGCTGATCGCGACCTTGGTGACCGTCGAGATGGCCTATCTGGGCACGATCGCGGCCACCTTGGTCTCGCTGCCGCTGTCGCTGCTCGCCGCGCGAAACCTCACCACGCACCCGACACTGTTTGCGCTGACCCGCAGCGTGGTGATGGTGTGCCGGGCCGTGCCCGACTTCGTGTTCGCCCTGATGTTCGTGGCGGCGTTGGGGTTGGGGCCGTTGCCCGGTGTCCTCGGCGTGGCGATCCACTCGGTGGGCATGCTCGGCAAGCTGTACGCCGAGCGGATCGAGGAGGTAGACCCGGGTCCGGGCGAGGCGCTGGCGGCAGTCGGTGCGACCAAGCTGCAGGTTGTGCGGCTGGCCGTCATCCCGCAGGTGCTGCCGAGCATCGTGGCGAACACGCTCTATCGCTTCGACATCAACATCCGGAGCTCGATCATCCTCGGCATCGTGGGAGCCGGCGGCATCGGCTACGAGCTGGTGACGGCGCTGCAGGCGCTCGACTACCAACGAGCGGCGGCAGTGATGGTGATCGTGCTGGCGCTGGTGATCGTAGTGGAAGCGGTCAGCAACCGCATTCGCAAACACTACCTGTGACGGGTAACGTCACGGCAGTGACTGTCCAGGAGAGCCAGACTCCCCACTCGAAGGCACCGGTGCTCGAGCGGCTGCGGGCCCGCGGCTCGGGGCTGTCGGCGACCAACGAGCGGATCGCGCAAGTGGTGCGCGACGACCCGTCCGGCGTTGTGGGGATGACGGTCAGCGACCTGGCGAGCGCATCGCGCACGTCGGTGGGGTCAGTGGTGCGGTTCTGCCAGGAGCTAGGGTTCAAGGGGTTCCAGGAGCTCAAGCTGCGGCTGGCCGGCGACGTCTCCACCCGGGGGCCCAAGCTCGAACACAGCGTAGGAATGCCTGGCCGGGTGCTGCTGGAGACCGCAGCCGCGCTCAACGAAGCCGTCTCGGCGCTGGACTCGGCGGCGTTCGCTCGGGCCGAGGGCATACTGGCCGAGGCCCGGCAGGTGCTCGTGGCCGGGATCGGGACGTCGGCACCGGTCGCCGCCGACGCAGCATACCGACTGCAACTGGCCGGGCTGGCCACCATCCACCACGCCGACGCGCACGCGCAGGACGTGGCGGCGGCGCTGCTGCAGCCGGGCGACGCGTGCCTCACCGTGAGCCACACAGGGCAGACCCAAGAGACGCTCGCGATCACCGCCACCGCCCGCGAGGCTGGCGCGCACACGATCGGGCTGTGCAGCTTCGCGCACTCCCCGCTGACTCAGCAATGCGACGAGGTGCTGGTGGCCGGCTCGGCGGAGACCGGCTACCGACTGGAGGCCATGACCAGCCGCTTCGTGCATCTCGCCGTCGTCGACGCGCTCTATGTGGCCCTCTCCGAGCGCGACCCCCAACGCGCCGAGACTGCCCAACAGCGCTCGCTGGCTGCCGTCGCCCGGCATCGGCTGTAGCCAAGCTTGGCCCCCGGCGTCGCCCCGGCGACACTGACCGAGCTGGCAGAAGGGGGGCGCCGGCTCTGCCAGGCCCTACACGGCTTGGGCTACCGGGGCATGGTGAGCGCGGCTGTGATCATCAACCCGGACGGTGAACTCTACTTCAGCGAGTACAACGGCCGCATCACCGGCTCCACCCACATCTACCAGGTGCTCGGCGAGCACATAGTGGGTGAGGACTATGCCCGCACGCGGGTCCTGTACGAGGTGGACGGCTGGGTAGTGCCGTCATTCCGAGCCGCAGCCGATCGGCTCGCCGAGTCCGGGCTCGCCTACTCCCCGGCCACGCGGACCGGGGCCGTCCTGGTCATGGCGTACAACCCGTCCGACAGCACCCCATCCCGCTGTTCCACCCGGTCTGGGCCGACGCCGACCCCGAGGACATCACCTTCGCCGACAGCCACGCCGCACACGGCAACTTCCGCGCCTGGGCCCAGCTGACCGCCCACACCCGCACCGCCCTGGCCCGCACCGGCCGCCCCCGCGTCGACCAGGAACTGCTGCGCTGGGCCTTCAGCCGCCTCGCATGACCCCGATACAGCCCGCCCCGCTCCCCGCCAAGGGAGTGCCAGCCCTTACGCTGGTCATGGACCCCCACGACGACGTAATCCACACGCACACCGCCCTGGCCGCCCACCACCTGCCGTCCGGCCGGATCACTCTGCACCCCGGCCCCGGCACCACCAGTGAAACCGGCCTCGCCCACGACCTTCTCGCCACCCTGGGAAAACCGCCCCTGCTCCCGGGCCGCTTTCCCGGCGGCCGTCAGCCCGCCTGGGAAGCCGCTGCCGCCTGGATGACCGCCCTGCCCGTCACCCGGCTGACCGTCCTGCGCGCCCACCGCCTCACCGCCCGCCGCACGACGCGCCTCCTCCAACTGCGTGCCGTCACCGGTATCCACCTGACCCTGGTCTGCCACCGCCCTCACCTTCCCGCCGCCCTGCACCAGGCCCTGCGGACGGTCGACTACTCCGTCACCGTCGACTTCGAGGCCGCCCGCCGCCACTACTACGGCACGCCTATCGCCGAACCCCCGCCGGCAGACGAGCCCGCCGGGCCGGCTGACCGGTGGCTCACCCTGCCCACACTGGACCGCCTCGTCTCCTACGACAGCCCCCGCCCCTGCGCCGACCCGTGCACGCCACCGCCGATCGCCTGGCGTCACCGCCCACCGCCCGCGCCTCTCACCGCGCCCACCGCCCAGCGAGTCGCCCACCGGCTGCACGCGGCGACCGCACACCCCCGCCTCGCCGCGGCCATCGCCGCCGCACTGTTCACCGGCGCATCCCTCCAGCAACTCGCCACCGCACGCCCCCACGACTACGACGACGCTGTGACCACGCTCGCCCTGCACGACCGCGCCCGCTACACCGACGGCTGCGCCGCCCACCCCGTACCACCCTGGGCAGGCATCTTCCTTCGGGCCGCGGCCTGCTTCACCCGGCTCGTCTCCGGCGAAGACCAGGAACTGCTCGCCGCGCCAGGTGACCGTGCGCACCTGCTGCGCGTAGCGGAGACCGCCAAACTGCGCCCGCCACAGCCGCCCGCAGCCCGCCGCAAAGGACCAGCCGGCCGTGTGGAGTGGGACTGGCGTGAGCGGCAGGAAGCCGACAGGTACGAAGCGCCGTCCAGCCGCGCCCGACCCTCGTGACGCTGAACACCCTGACGTATTCTCCTCGAAGGGGCAGGCTCAGCCGATCGAGAAGTCGGCGAACTCGACGTCAGTGAAAGCGATGTGCAGCCGGTGGGCGCGGCGACCCCATTCGCGAAAGTAGGCGTGCCCCAGCGCGCGGGCGAGGATCACCATCTGCTGCTGCTCGCCCGCGCCGGCATCCCGAGCGGCGAAAAGCTCGCGGGCTACCTCTCCCGGCAGGTCCTGGGTAATCCACCGCACCCGCGGATCGTCCGAGGACCCTGCCGGCGCGGCGAACCCGAACCGCGCCCTCGTATGGAAGACGAAGCCCTCCGCCTCGGCCTGGGCACGCCGACGGGCCCGTATCCGGGGCTGCCACCGAGCCAGGACCGCTTCCTCGATCGCCCGGACCTGCAGCGGACCCGGCGGACGACGTGCTCCGGACTTCTTCGTCACCCACCGCTGCACAGTGCGCTGCGACACCCCCAGCACGGTGGCCACCTTCCGGGTGGAATCACGGTGCGTCGCCAGCAGAAACCGCAGGCGGGCCTCGGTGCTTGAGGGAACGGGTCGCGTGCGCAACGCACGCTGCAGCCCCTGCTCGATCTGTCCCACGTCCGCCCCTCCCAGCAGCCAGCCGCCAGGGGCCGCCCCCCGCAGCGACAGTTCTTTCACACCGCTCGCCCCGGCCCGCCAGTTCCAACATCTTCGGGACAGGATCAGCGGACGTCGGCTACGGGAGCGGCGAGCATCGGCTCGGGTCGGGGCCCATGTCACCTGCGGATCCACAGACCGGATACGTACCCTTCATGGGTATGGGGAAGGTCGTCACTCTCGTGGAGCTGGTGCTGGCGCAACGGCGTCCGAAGCGCCCATGGCGGCTGTCGGCTCCTGGAGCGATGCGGAGACCGACTCCCTGGAAGACCGGTGGCGCCGTGTCCGTGAAGCGGCGCGCATGGTGGACGCAGGCGAATGCCATGCGATCCGGGTTTGCCACGCCGAGGGCCAGTCGCTGTGCGCTATCGCTCGCAGGGTCGCGGTGAGCCTGGCATGTACGGACAGGTGCAGAGCGCCGAGAACGGAGAGCACACGTGACGAGTTTTAGCCCCGACTTCGAGGGGACTGAATTCGCCGACCCTGCAGGTTACGCCCACCTCTTGGCTCCCGAGAGCACCATGTGCTGGTGGTGTGAGAGCCGACCGGCCACCACGGGAGAACACAAGTTCAAGCGCACCAGCCTGGCGCGCTTGATGGGCGATGGTCAGGTGCTGGCCTGGGGAGACGGAGAACAGCGACGCGAAATACGGGGAAAGGGCGGCCTCAAGCGGGACCGATACGGTGTGGTCAAGTTTCCCAAGTCGATGTGCGCACCCTGCAACAACGACATCTCCAAGCCTTTCGACATCGCCTACGACACCTACGCACAGTACGTCGAGACGCATCTGTTGAGGATCTTGCCCGGACTCGATCTGGGGTCACTGTACGGATCCGAGTGGCGACAGAAGTCACCGGATTTGGCCCGATACCATGCCAAGCACTTCGGCTGCCGGATGGCCAGGGACCGCTTTCCCGTCCCGCAGTCGCTGCGCGATTTCATGAACGGTGCAGAGGACATGGCCGATGGCCACATGGCGATCATCTCCACCGACTCCGTCAACAAAGCCTACGGGCGCGGAATGTCCATCAGCCCAGCTGTGCCCTGGATATCCCGCGACATGACGAGGTTCACTTCCTGTGTCATGGCTGCCTACATCGGCCCGATCGGCATCAGATACGAATGGGTTGCCGACGGAATCCCAGACCAAGAAAGAGACCAGTTCTTTCACCACTCGCGCCCGGTGATCAACTACTTCCGGAACGAGAAGGACGTGGTGATGAAGAGGACTCGGAAGCCGGGTCGTTTTGCACGTCTTGTCCAGTGGGCGTATCGGCCCTGAAATTCGATGGTGCCCGCCGGGGACAGCGGACTCACACCAGGGTGCGCACGACCTCTTCCAGGGTGGTGGTGTGCCCATGACCTCCTCGCCTGGGCGGGGGCTTCCCACGCAGTTCGCGAGTGTACGAGGTCAGCTGTGCCGCTCAGCCCAGTCGACGCCTAGCTCCCGCAGCGCGCCCAGCTGCTCCTGGGTGAGCTTGTCGCGCCTGGACTTGGTGTTGGAGATCCATACGCCCAGCTTCACGACCACAGGCTCCTCCCCGTCGACGGCGATCTCCTCGCTGTGACCCCTTGGCACCGGCCGGTCGCCCTCACGCTCCACCCACTGCGTGAGGGCAGCCAGGCCCCGCTGGAACGCCTGCTGCGCCTTGCTCGGCCCCTTCGCCGTACGCGCGGCCGCCGGGGCGTGATACGGCGCCTGGGCAGGCTTGATGCCCAGCGCGGTCAGCCGCTCCTGCTGCTCGGGGAGGAGCTGCGCCCAGGTGACCGGGTTCTTTTGCCGCTCCAGCCACCGTCCGATGTCGTCGCCCTCGAACAGCACCCCGGGCCGGATCTCGGGCAGGTGGCCGTCGGCGTCGACCAGGTCAGCGAGGACGCGGTAGTGCCGCTGCCAGTCCAGCGGCCACGGGCAGTCCCAGTCCGGGTCGATCGCCGTCAGCTGCTGCGCGCGCTCCGCCGCCCGCTCCGGGTCCTTCCCCAGGCCGCCCTTCCGGCGCAGGTTCGCCAGATGCTGCCCGATGGGCACCATCGCCTCGCCCTCGCCTTCGCCCCAGACCGCGTCCTGGCGGGGTGCGAGGTGTCCGGTGGCCTTCCGGTAGGAGCGGAGTGCGGCGAGCTTGTTCTCCCATGCCTCTTCGCCGGGCTCCCAGACCATCCCGGCCTCCGGGGCGTCCAGCAACAGCTTGCGCCGTTCCTCCAGCTCCCCGGCCCGCAACGCCTTTCGCTGCTGGTGGATCCATCGCCCGAGCGGAAACGCCTTGGTCGCCCCGACTTCGACCTCGACGTCATACGGAATGGCGTGGAGGCCGGTGATCTCGTTCTCCTTCCGCCAGCGGATGAGGGCCTGGTAGCCCTCCAGCCAGACCAGGGACTCGGGCCGGTAGACCCGGGTGCGCAGGAAGGCCGCGATGGTCGCCGCGTCGCGGGGACTGGAGAAGTGGAGCAGCGCCGAATCCGCGGCGGCCTGCGTGTCGTCCTCCTGGTCCTCGCCGTTTCCCTCGCCGCCGGCCCCGACGATCTGGCCGTCTTCGTCGCGCCGGACGTGGACTTTGCGTTTCCCGCTGGTGAGGGCGCGGGAGGCGAGCTGCTCGACGAGTCGTTCATCATGACTGCGGAGCCCTTGGAGGACCGCCACAAGGGGGCGGAACGAGGCGCTGGCGACCATGTCCGTCGGGTCCTCGCCGGGCTCCAGGAACACCGGCACGATGATCCTGGCCACCTTCGTGCTGCCGTCGCGGTTGAGCCGGAGCGCGCGGCCGATGTTCTGGACGATCTCCACCTGAGAGCCGCGGGTGTCCGCGAAGCAGATCGCCTCGACTCCCCGCTCGCCGGTGATGTCGACGCCCTCACCGAGCACGCGAACGCTGGCGAGGAAGGCGCGGTGGACCCGGCGCCCGGCCGCGTCGATGCCGCCTGCGAACTGGCGCAGGACCTCGCGCCGCTCGGAGACGAGGTGGTCGCCGCACAGCCACGCCGACCACACCCGGTCCGGCGGGACGTGGCGGTCGGCCTCCAGCTCGTAGAACTCCGCGTCGATCGACGACGCGGGGAGCCGGTCCGCGGCCGCCAGGTCGTCGCCTGTGGCGTCGTTGACGTACAGCTCGGTAGCCGTCTCCGGCAGCTTCTCTGCGAACGCGGCGGCTTCTTCCACCTTCTGGTGGAACGTCATGACGGTACGCAGGTTGTACGCCGCGGCGTGCTCCAGGAGCGCGGTCTGCAACAGGGCCAGGCGCCGGCCCCGCCGCGCCTCTTCGGACTCTCCGAGGACTGGGGAGGGGTCGCGGATCTCCAGGACGTCGATCTCGAATCCGGCGAGGATCTCGCGCTCGATCGCCTCCGAGAGTCCGAGTTCTGCGAGCCACGCGCCGTAGGTGCCCTCCGGGTCGTCGGCCATGGTCGCGATCTCCGCCTCCTGGCCGTCCGCGCCTTTCTGTGGCCGGGCCGCGGCCAGGATGCGCGGCGTTGCGGTGAGGTACAGCCGGAAGTCCGCGGGGATCCGCTGGTTGTCGTGGATCGCGGCCCACGGCCTGCCAAGATCACCAGCGGTGCCGTGTGCCTCATCCACGATCGCGAGGTTGAAGCCGTCCATGCGCTGGCCGTAGAGCCGCTCTCCGCCCGCCAGAGCGGCCTCCAGTGGCCCGCGAACCTTCCGCTGGCCCACGGGTGCGTCGATGTCCTCGCGGTCCACTAGAGAGGCGTACGTGGCGAACACGACGACCGGCCCCTTCCCGGCCCACAGGGCGAGCTGGATCGGGTTGGTGGTGGTGCGCACCCCCAGCGAGTTGAGCACCGAGTCGTTCTCCAGCGAGCACACGGAGACCATCGGGGCGCGGTGGCCCATCAGGCGCCAGGCCTGGGCGGTCTGCGCGAGCAGGTCCAGGGTCGGGACCGTGACGAGGATCCGGCCGTCCGCGAATGACTCCAGCGCGCACGCGGCGGCGGTGATCGTCTTGCCTGATCCGGTCGCGGAGACGATCGTGCCCCGGGCACCCGGCGGGGGCACGGATGACCTTGCAGGGAATCCCACCCACCTACGAAACGCGGAGCGCTGATCTACCTGGTGTTCCTTGAGCTGAATCGCTGACATTTCTTGCCTCCCCGAGTGCTGAATTCCTGTGGTCTTTCAGATGGCCGCGTGCGGAATGCAGGCCGCACCAAGGTCGCTCCAGATCGACGCATCCGCCTTGTGCCAGCCGCCGGGCTTTCCGTTCTTGAAGGGCGGCTTGTTGTCCGGGTCGTAGTGCCCGGCATCGAGCGTGCAGACGACGTAGTCCCCGTCGCTGTTCACCGTTCGCGCGGTGCACAGGCCGCCGGCCTCGCCTAGCGCCTCCAGCACCCGGCGCCGCTGCGTGGTGTGCGGATAGGTGCGCGGCAGGACGGTCCCCCGGACGAACGTCTCCAGCCGCACCAGGTCGGCCCGCTCGCGCTGCCTCACGTCCACGAGGTGTACAGCCAGTTCATCAGCCCCGGACGACCGGCCGCCGCGCCGCGACCAGTCCCGGCCCGCGATGCCCACCAGGGCCTCGCTCACGGCCGTCACACCCTCATCCCAGCCCTCCGAGAACACCGGACCCCAGGAGGCCGGCGCCATGCCGTTCAGCTCGACCACCTCGCTCTGCGCCCCGGCGACCGCTCCGGCCTCCAGCGCGGCCACCAGGTCGTCCGCCTCGCTCGCGGGTACGCCCTGGGCGGCCAGGAGCACGAACAGCCTCAACCGGGCGTTGGTGCCCGCCGTCTGATACTGGCTCACCCTGCACCGGAATCGCTGCTCAGCGCGGGTGTATTTCCGGTAGATTCACCGTGACCGGTCATCTGCGACCGTTCCTCTCGAACATGAGGGAGGGTTTCCAAGTGGTTGAGGGGTATCCCGTGTTTCCGCCAACAGTACATGTTGGATCTACCTGATGCACGCGCTACACTGGAACCCACACGAACAAGCGCCCCCCACTCCTCGTAGCCAGCCGGCCCGCGTCAGCGGGCCCCAAGGTCCTGGAGGCGCAGCCGGAAGGCCCGTCAGGCGGGGGAGCGCAGCGGACCCGCCCAGGAGTGCGAAGCGCTCCCCAACTGCCGCACCAGAGCAGCCCCATTAGTCATGTCTGGCACACCGTCAGCCACGGCCGCGCAGCGGCCGGTCCCACTGGCTCCCGGAGCGAAGCGGAGGGAGCCGCCGTGCGAAGCACG
>DOWQ01000549.1 GCA_003519485.1 Streptomyces sp.
CCCCCTCCGGAGGACCCGGCCCCGGCACCCGGACGAAACCGCGGCCACCCCGAACGAGGGGGCACCCGACCTCAGCCCGTACACAGATCAGGACCGGGACCGGGGCGCGGCCACCCTGAACGTGGGGGCACCCCCAACGAGAGGGCACCCGACCCCAGCCCGTACACAGACAGGACCGGCACCGGGGCATCACGGGCCGAGGATGTGACCGGCATCACGCGGCTGTCGGGAAATAACCGGGGAGTGATTCCCCGTTCTGCTGAGTATCCGAAATGAACCGGGGAAGCATTCCCCGGTTCCCGGGGCAACGCAAAGGGAGGGGCCGCCGTGAACGCTGCCGCCATCGCGCTCGTGCGCGAGGAGGAGCCCCGGCTGCGGGCCGACGCGCTTCGCAACCGGGAGCGGATCGTCACGGCGGCGCGGGAGATGTTCGTCGAACACGGGGCCGAGGTCCCGCTCGACGAGGTCGCCCGTCGCGCCGGCGTCGGGAACGCCACTCTCTACCGGCACTTCGCGGACCGCGGGGAGCTCGTTCACCGCGTGACCCTGTACGTCACCCTCCGGATCGCCGAAGAGGCCGAGGCTGCCCTCGCCGAGGAGTCGGACGGCTATGAGGCGCTGTGCCGCTTCGTCCACTCGGCGGTCGACGAGCGGATCGGCGCCCTGTGCCCGCTGCTCACGAGCGAGAGCAAGCACCGCGCCGAACAGACCGAGGCGCGCGAGCGCCTGGAGCGGTCCGTCGAGGCCCTGATGGCGAGCGCGCGGGACTGCGGCCGGCTCCGTACGGACATCGAACTGGGCGACCTCATGGTGGCGATCACCCAGCTCACCCGACCGCTGCCGCACAGCGGCTGCGTCGACTTCGGCAGGTTCGTCCACCGCCACCTCCAGCTGTTCCTGGACGGCCTGCACACTCCCGCCCGCTCCCGCCTCCCGGGCGCGGCGGTCACTTTGGAGGACCTCCGGCAGCGACCCTGACAGTCGTCCCACGGCACTCCCCGTGAGTGCCCCGAGACCGTTTCCGCGCTCAGCCTTCCCCCCAGTACGTCCTGTTCTGTCTTCTTCGTATCGCTAGGTAGGCACAGCCATGTCACTTTCGGACTCCCCGGGGCACGCTCCGGCGGCCTCCGACCGGTCATCCGGCACCGGTCCCGACCCCTTGCGCTGGAAAGCGCTGATCTTCATCGCCCTCGCCCAGCTGATGGTGGTGCTCGACGCGACCATCGTGAACATCGCCCTGCCCTCCGCCCAGGCGGATCTCGGCATCTCCGACGGCAACCGGCAGTGGGTCATCACCGCCTACGCGCTCGCCTTCGGCGGGCTGCTGCTGTTCGGCGGCCGGATCTCCGACCTGTGGGGGCGCAAGCGGGCCTTCGTCGTCGGGCTCATCGGCTTCGCCGTCGCCTCGGCGCTCGGCGGCGCCGCGGCGAACGCGGGGATACTGCTGGGCGCCCGCGCCCTCCAGGGAGCCTTCGGCGCGCTGCTCGCCCCGGCGGCGCTCTCGCTGCTCGCGGTGACGTTCACCGAGTCCCGGGAGCGCGCCAAGGCGTTCGGCATCTTCGGCGCCATCGCGGGTGGTGGCGGCGCCATCGGACTGATCCTCGGCGGTGTGCTGACCGAGTACCTGGACTGGCGCTGGACCTTCTTCGTCAACATCCCGTTCGCGATCGTCGCCGCGGCCGGCGCGATCGCCGTCATCCGGGAGCCGGCCGGTGGCCGTAACCCGGCCCGGCTGGACGTGCCCGGCGTCGTCCTGGCCACCGGCGGTCTGGTCGCCCTCGTCTACGCCTTCACGCGCGCCGAGAGCGACGGCTGGGGCGCGGACACGACCGTCTCGCTGTTCGTCGCGGCGGGCGTCCTGCTCACGGCCTTCGTGATCGTCGAGTCCCGGGCGCGGAATCCGCTGTTGCCGCTGCGGGTGGTCCTGGAGCGGAACCGGGCCGGCGTCTACCTGTCGCTCGGCCTCGCCGTCATCGGCATGTTCGGGCTGTTCCTGTTCCTCACCTACTACCTGCAGATCGTCAAGGGCTACTCCCCGGTCGTCACGGGGCTGGCCTTCCTGCCGATGATCGCGGGCATGATCACCGGTTCTACGCAGATCGGCGCCCGGCTGATGACCCGGGTCCGGCCGCGGCTGCTGATGACGCCGGGCTTCGTGGTGGCCTCGGCCGGCATGCTGACCCTGACCCAGCTGGAGATCGGTACGTCGTACACCACGGTGATCCTGCCCGGCCTGCTGCTGATGGGCCTCGGCATGGGCACCGCCTTCATGCCCGCCATGAGCCTGGCCACGTACCAGGTGCGGCCGCAGGACTCCGGGGTCGCCTCGGCCATGATCAACACCTCGCAGCAGGTCGGCGGCGCGATCGGCACCGCGCTGCTGAACACCATCGCGGCGAGCACCACCACCGCGTACGTCGCCTCGCACGCGGCCGGCGCCCGCTCCGTCGACGCGCTGCGGCTCGAGGCGCTGGTGCACGGCTACACCACGGCGATCTGGTGGGCGCTCGGCATCCTGGTGCTCGCGGCCGTGATCGCCTACACGTTCATCGACGCCGGCCGGCAGAACGGCGGGACGGCCGTCTCCGTTTCCGGCAAGGACGGCGAGGAGGGCAAGGGCGGCGGTGAGCACGAGGGCTCGGACGGGACCGCGGTGCCGATCCTCGCCCACTGACCCCGGCGGGAGCAGCCTGCCGGTCCCGCGCGGGACCGGCAGGCGATACCGGTGGGATACGCCGAACTGATCCGTCCGGGATCGAGACGAACGACCGTACGGCCCGTACTGCACGTGGAGGGCCTCGCTTCGGGGGAGTGAGGCCCTCCACGGCTGTCCGGCATCAGGGACCGGGCCCGCTCCTCAGCGCTGCCAGGGCAGGTCCGCGTCGGCGCACTCCGGCTGGAGCCCCTCGGCCATCACCCGGCAGATCTCGCCGAGCTGTTCGACCTGCTCGGGGCTGAGCCGGTCGAACAGCGCGCCGCGTACGGCCGCCACGTGCCCCGGCGCCGCGCTCCGCAGCATGGCCAGCCCCGCCTCGGTGAGCACGGCGAACTGGCCGCGTTTGTCGGAGGGACAGCTCTCCCGGCGTGCCCAGCCGTTCTTCTCCAGCCGCGCCACGGCGTGGGACAGCCGGGACCGGGTGATCTTGGCCTGCTGTGCCAGCTCGGTCATCCGCATCCGGTGCTCCGGCGCCTCGGAGAGCTGCACCAGCAGGCCGTAGTAGACATGCGGCAGCGAGACGTCCCGCTGGAGCCGCCGGTCGAGGTGGTCCTCCAGCAGCGCGGTGGAGTGCAGGTACGCCTGCCAGGTCCGCTGTTCGTCGTCCGTGAGCCAGCGGGGCTCGTCCCGGGATGCCGTTGTCATGGTCCCACTGTACGAAAGTTTTTTTGAAAGTTGAATGAAACGTGTTTAGACTCTTCCCATATATTTGAAATATAAAGCAGTAAGCCTCTGAGTGAGTCCTGCTGGAACGGGAGTCGCCATGTCCGTCACCGACCCCGGCGGGCGCATGCCCGCCCTCTACCTCAGCCACGGCGCGCCGCCCCTGGCCGACGACCCCGTCTGGCCCGGCGAGCTGGCCGCCTGGTCCGCCGAGCTGCCCCGGCCCCGGGCGATCCTGATGGTCTCCGCCCACTGGGAGGAGGCGCCGCTCGCGCTGAGCGCGACCACGACCGTTCCGCTCGTGTACGACTTCTGGGGCTTCCCCGAGCACTACTACCAGGTGCAGTACGCGGCTCCCGGCGCCCCTGAGCTGGCCGAACGCGTCCGGAAGACGCTGCGCACGGCCGGCACCCCGGTGCAGGACATCCCGGACCGCGGCCTCGACCACGGGGCGTACGTACCGCTCGTCGAGATGTTCCCGGCCGCCGACATCCCGGTGCTCCAGGTCTCGATGCCGACGCTCGACCCGCAGCGGCTGCTGGACATCGGCCGCAAGCTGGCCCCGCTCCGCGACGAGGGGGTGCTGATCGTCGGCAGTGGCTTCTTCACGCACAACCTGGCGGCGCTGCGCCAGGGCGGGGTGCCGGGCTGGTCGTCCGAGTTCGACGACTGGGGGCGGCGGGCGCTGGCCGGCGGCGACGTCGACGCGCTGCTGGACTTCCAGCACACGTCCCCGGCGGGCCGGCTCGCCCATCCGCGCACCGAACACTTCGCACCGCTCTTCGCCACGCTCGGGGCGGCCGAGGCCGCCGGGGACCTGGACGGCGGGCGCAGCGTGATCGACGGCTTCTGGATGGGACTGGCGAAGCGCTCGGTGCAGTTCGGCTGACGGGCGGGCTGCGCGGGCAGCCGGGCCGGCCGCTTCGGGGTGCCGGTGTCAGGCAGGGCCGAGCGGCTTCTCGTAGCGGGCGACGTCCCAGTAGTGGCCGAACTTGCGGCCCGCTTCGCGGTACGTCCCCACCAGGGCGAAGCCGAAGCGGGCGTGCAACCGGAGCGAGGGCTCGTTCGGCAGGGTCACGCCGGCGTACGCGCGGTGCAGGTCCTCGCCCTCCAGCGCCTCGAACAGCGCCTTGTAGAGGAGCGTGCCGATGCCGCGGCCTCCGGTGTCCGGCGCGCAGTACACGGTCACCTCGACCGAGGTGGCGTACGCCGGCTTGGGGCGGAACGGGCTGCTGGTCGCGTAGCCGAGGATCCGGCCGTCGGGGCGCCCCTCGGCAACCAAAAGGCGGTGCGGGCCGTCCTCAGGGTGGGAGACCAACCACGGGCGGCGCTGCGCCGCGGTGAACGGCTCGGTGTCGAAAGTGATGGCCGTCTCACGGACGTAGTGGTTGTAGAGCTCCGTCAGCGCCGGCAGATCTGCCTCTGCGCCGGGCCTGACCTGCACTTCCTGACACTGGGGCGTCATCCGGACTCCGTCTGTGGCGGGACAGGGTACTGCATGATCGGGAAAACCGACGGTCCGCAGGGGAATTCTGTCCGGATTCCAGTCGTTGTTTCCAGTGGAACGGGCACCCGACCGGGTGTACGTCCCGCCAATGACCGCGACCTACTCATCGTAAGGGAGCACGCATGGCAACCCGTGCCGTCGCCCGTCGCAAGCCTGCCACCGGCGGTGGGTCCGACGGGGCAAGCAGTGTTCGCGCCGTAGGCGGCGAGATCGCCGATCGCGACCTGGTCGGCATGTACCTGGACGAGATCGCACGCACCCCGCTGCTCAACGCCGCCAAGGAGGTCGAGCTGTCCCAGACCATCGAGGCGGGCGTCTACGCGCGGCAGATACTCAACGGGCCGGTCGGCACGGAGGACGCCGCCGCTCCGGAGGTCAACGCCGCGGGCGCGAGCCGCGAGGAGCTGGAGGCGCTGGCCGCCGCGGGAGAGGACGCCAAGGACGTCTTCATCCGCTCCAACCTGCGACTCGTCGTGGCCGTCGCGCGGCGCTACCCGCGCAGCGGGCTCCCGCTCCTGGACCTGGTCCAGGAGGGCAACGCCGGCCTGGTGCGCGCGGTCGAGAAGTTCGACTACGCCAAGGGCTTCAAGTTCTCGACGTACGCCACCTGGTGGATCCGGCAGGCCATCACGCGCTCCATCGCGGACCAGTCGCGGACCATCCGGCTCCCCGTACACCTGGTCGAGGAGCTGGGCCGCATCCGGCGCGTGCAGCGCGAGTTCAACCGCGAGCACGGCCGCGACCCGGAGCACGCCGAGATCGCGGCGGAGCTGGACACCAGGCCCGGCCGGGTGTCCGACGTGCTCGACTGGGCGCGCGACCCGGTCAGCCTCAACATGGCGGTGGACGACGAGGGCGAGACCCAGTTCGGCGACCTGCTGGAGGACACCTCCGCGGCCTCACCCGAGCAGTCGGTGATGGTCATGCTCCGCCGTGAGGAGCTGGACGACCTGATCGGCAAGCTCGACGACCGCACCGCGTCCATCATCAAGATGCGGTACGGCATCGACGACGGCCGGGAGCGCACGCTGACCGAGGTCGGCAAGCAGCACGGCCTGACCCGCGAGCGCATCCGCCAGATCGAGAAGCACGCCCTGCTGGAGCTGAAGAAGATGGCCCGCGACACGGGCTTCGACGCGGCGGCGTAACCGCCGGCCGCTCGCTCCGGACGAGCCCCGACGCCTTCCCCCCGGGCGCCGGGGCTCTCCTTTTGCCCGGTGGGCGGGGGTGGAGGGCGGCCGCCTGTGCCGCCCGCCCGTGGCCGCCCGCCTGTGTCCACTCGCCGGTCCCTGCCCGCCTGTGCCCATCGCCTGCGTCCACTCATGCCCGTCGATGCCCGTATGTGTTTACTTCCCAGCGGCTTCGCCGTAATGTGCCAGTGAAACCACAGGGTCGGGCATGGAACGGATGTAAACCAACATGTACGCACCGGAGCGCCAGCAGGAGATCTTGCGTCTCGCCCGCGAGAGCGGGCGGGTCGACGTGCTCTCCCTCGCCGAGGAGTTCCAGGTCACCGCCGAGACCGTGCGGCGCGATCTCAAGGCGCTCGACCGGGCCGGGCTGCTCCGCCGGGTGCACGGCGGTGCCATCCCCGCCGGCCGGCTCGGCTTCGAGCCCGACCTCGCCGAGCGCGACAGCGTCGCCGCCGACGAGAAGGACCGCATCGCGCACGCCGCCCTCGCCGAGCTTCCCACCGACGGCAGCGTCATCGTGGACGCCGGCACGACCGCCGCCCGCCTCGCCGCCGCGTTCCCGCTGGACTCCACCCTCACCGTCGTCACGCACGCGCTGCCCGTCGCCGCCCGGCTCGCCGACCACCC
>DOWQ01000548.1 GCA_003519485.1 Streptomyces sp.
CTGCCGCACGGGTCGCGTCGGGTCGGTGGCGCGGACGCGTAGCCGCGCCGGAACGCCCCGCCGGTGGCCGCGCGGGGCGCCCGGGAGACGCGAACCGAGCCCGGGAGCGGCCGCGAACGGGCTCGCGGACAAGGCCCGTTCGAGCGTCCTCGTGGACCGGGGGACCGGCACGACCGGGCGCGCGGACCGGCCCACGACCGGCCCGCCGGTGAACCGGCACGCGAACGGGGCGGCCCGGTGGTCGGAAACCACCGGGCCGCCCCGTCTCCCGCGGTCCGCCGCGGGCCGTACCCGTCTACAGGGCGCCGAAGCCGACCTTGCGGGCCGCCTGCTCGCCGATCTCCACATAGGCCAGCCGCTCGGACGGCACCAGGACCCTGCGGCCGTGCTCGTCGACCAGGCTGAGCAGCTGTGACTTGCCTGCCAGTGCCTCGGCCACGGCACGCTCGACCTCTTCGGCAGACTGCGTGCTCTCGAGAACGATCTCGCGAGGCGCGTGCTGCACGCCGATCTTGACCTCCACGGCTATGTCCCTCCGACGTTTCGGGTTCCCCCATGGCGAAGCCCAGGGGAGGGTGCGCGGCCTGCCGCGCCGTACGCAGGCAAGGTTAGCCCGGCGCGCGGCCCGTACGGCCGTCGGCGCCGCACGCCCGCAGCGAACAGGCGGACGGCGGTTCAGCCCTGCTGGCTCGATCCGTGCAGCGGGAAACCGGCGATGCCGCGCCAGGAGAGCGAGGAGACCAGCTTGGCGGCGGAGTCGCGCGGCAGCTTCTGCCCGGCGCCGAGCCAGTAGCGGGCGGTGATCTGGGCCATTCCGCAGAGCCCGACGGCGAGCAGCATCGACTCGTCGGCCGGCAGGTCGGTGTCCTCGGCGATCACTTCGCTGACGGCCTTGGCGCAGTCGAGGCTGACCTTGTCGACGCGGTCGCGTACGGCCGGCTCATTGGTGAGGTCGGACTCGAAGACGAGCCGGAAGGCACCGCCCTCGTTCTCGACGTAGGCGAAGTAGGCGTCCATGGTGGCCGCCACGCGCAGCTTGTTGTCGCTCGTGGAGGCGAGCGCGGCGCGGACGGCGTCCAGCAGCGCCTCGCAGTGCTGGTCCAGCAGCGCTAGATAGAGGTCGAGCTTGCCGGGGAAGTGCTGGTAGAGCACCGGCTTGCTGACTCCGGCACGCTCCGCGATGTCGTCCATGGCGGCCGCGTGGTAGCCGTGCGCCACGAAGACCTCCTGGGCGGCGCCCAGGAGCTGGTTGCGTCGGGCTCGGCGCGGCAGGCGCGTGCCTCGTGGGCGCGCCTCGGTCTGCTCGATGGCTGTCACGCCGCCTCCCAAAGTCGTTCCGTGAGCGGTGGGCACCGCGCCCGCCATCGTACTTTCGGGTAACCGTGGTGTGCGCGGTGCCGACCGACAATTTCACGGGCCGGACTCGGTGGTTACAGGTATAAAAAGGGCAAATCACCCAAGGGGTCGCCGAATCCGTCGGCCCAGGAGGCCCCCGGTGGCGCCGTCGGCGGCGTCTGCGTCGTCATCGGTATTCGTCTTCATCGATCTCCACGACACGGGCCTGCTCGGCGGCGTCGGCGGGATTCGCCTTCTCCGGGTCGCGCTCGGACAGGGAGTTGTCGCGCTGCTCGAGCAGTTCGGTCTGCTGTTCGGCGGCGTCCGCTTCAGGGGCTTCGACGTCGTGTTCCTCCTCCGCGGTGTCGTCCTCGAAGGTTTCCGGGTCGGTGGGGTCGACAGACATGGTGGTCCGCCTTTCCGGGCGAGCGCCCTCTACACCCGAGCCTAGGAGCACAGGCCCGCCCGCGCTAATGGGGCCTGTGACGGCGAACACACAGAAGCAGGCGTGATCGTCTCGTAACATTGGGGCATGTCGTCGACCGAGCCGCCAGGAGTCCGGGCCGCCGCTGGGGCGGCCGAGGAGCAGGTTCCGGCAGCCGGCCCGGGGGAGGAGTTGCGGACGGTCGCCCTGCCCGGCCTGACGCTGACCACCCGCGCCCGGCCGCCGGCGCGCCAGGGACTGCCGCCCGCGCTGTACGTGCACGGGCTCGGCGGTTCCTCCGTCAACTGGTCGGCGCTGATGGCACAGCTGGACGGGGATGTCGACGGGGAGGCCGTGGACCTCCCCGGCTTCGGCTTCTCGCCGCCCCCCGACGACGGGGACTACTCCGTCCCCGGACACGCCCGCGCGGTCGTCCGGCTGCTGGAGAGCCGCGCACGGGGACCGGTACACCTGTTCGGCAACTCGCTCGGAGGTGCCGTCGTCACCCGCGCCGCCGCGGCCCGGCCCGACCTCGTCAGCAGCCTCACGCTCGTCTCGCCGGCCCTCCCCGAGTTGCGCCCGCAGCTGTCGGCGCTGCCGACCGCGCTGCTCGCCGTGCCCGGGGTGGCCGCCCTCTTCAGCCGTGTGACCAGGGACTGGACGGCCGAGCGGCGGACCCTCGAGCTGGTCGCTCTCTGTTACGGCGACCCGGAGCGGGTGGACCCGGACGGCTTCCGCGCCGCGGTCGAGGAGTACGAGCGGCGGCTCGGATTGCCGTATTTCTGGGACGTCATGACACGCTCGGCCCGGGGAGTGGTGGACGCGTACACCCTCGGCGGGCAACACTCCCTGTGGCGACAGGCCGAGCGGGTGCTCGCACCGACCCTGCTCGTCTACGGGGGGCGCGACCGGCTCGTGTCCTTCCGGATGGCCCGCCGTGCGTCGCTGGCCTTCCGCGGCTCCCGGCTCCTGACGCTGCCGGAGGCCGGGCACGTGGCGATGATGGAATATCCGGAGGCGGTGGCGCGGGCCTTCCGCGAACTGCTGCACGAGACGACCGCTGATGCGGGCAGGAGCTGAATCGACGCGTGGGACGTCATAGCCGTCGCGGCCGCACCGAGCCGGCCGGGGACCCGGAAGACCCGGTACCGGTACCGACCGACGACGGGGCCGCGGGCCCCGGCGGGGGCTGGCACAGCAGGGGCGCCGCGCCGGGCTCCGCAGGGCCGTACGGCGACGCTCCGCCCACGCCG
>DOWQ01000307.1 GCA_003519485.1 Streptomyces sp.
GAACGCCGGGCCAAACCTTCGGGCCGGGACCGCTGCTGCGGCCGTCGGGACTCGGCCACCGGTGGCACCCGGGCGCCACCCGTACGCCGCCCGGCCCGCCCGCGGACAGCGGAGCCGCCGCCCGGAGCATCCGGACAGCGGCTCGTGGCAACCCCGGCTCACTGGTCGTTCTTGGTGCCGTTCGCCCTGTTCAGGTAGTTGTAGACGGTGAAGCGGCTGACCCCGAGAGCGGTCGCCACGGTCTCCACCCCGTGCCGTACGGAGAAGGCCCCGCGCTCCTCCAGGATCCGTACGACGGACTGCTTCGTCCGCCGGTCCAGCTCCGCCAGCGGCATGCCGTGCCGGCGTTCCAGGTCCGCGAGGATGTGGTCCAGCGAGTCGGCCAGATGGGGCAGCCGGACGGCTATCAGCTCCTGGCCCTCCCAGCCGAGAACCACGTCGTCGCCGCGCGCCTCGCCGGGCGGGACCAGCTCGCCGCCCATGGCGTCCACGAGCGGCTTGACCGCCGCGACGAACGGGTGGTCGCCGGGCTCGGTCACCGCTCCTCCTCCGTGATGACGTTGACCTGCAACGACACCCGAGTCGCCCCGGCCTCCAGGGACGTGCGCAGCAACTCGCCCACCGCGGCCAGCAGCGCGTCGGCCCGCCCCTCGGCGGTGGTGCCGAACGGGCCGACGTCCACCGTGTCCAGCTCGGCCTCTTGCACGACCTGGCGGGCGGCCACCGCGTGTGCGGGCGCCTCGTCCAGATCGAACGGCTCAGTGGTGAATTCAACCCTCAATCTCACGGGCCCAACCTAGCGCCCGGTGGCGCCCGGGAGCCCGGCCCCCTTGACAGCCACCCCAAGCCCCGGGCAATCTTCCATCACGCAGAAGATGCATTCCACAATGCGGAATCTCCGGATGATGTTGTTGCAGTAGTCGAGTCTCGTAGACGGAAGGAAGCCCGATGGCCCTCCCCGACATCGGCAGCACGGACCAGCGTTTCGACGTGAACCTGTCGATCCTCTTCACCGAGCTCCCGCTGCTGGAGCGCCCGGCGGCCGCGGCGGCCGCCGGCTTCACGGCGGTCGAGCTCTGGTGGCCCTGGCCCGCCACGCCCACCCCCGCGCAGTCCGAGCTCGACGCCCTTCGGAAGGCGCTGACCGACGCGGGCACCGAGCTGGTCGGCCTGAACTTCTACGCCGGCGAACTCCCGGGCCCTGACCGCGGCGCGCTGTCCCTGCCCGGCGCGGAGTCGGAGCACTTCCGCGCGAACATCGACGTCGCCGCCGGCTTCGCCGAGTCCCTGGGCTGCACGGCGCTCAACGCGCTGTACGGCAACCGGGTCGACGGAGTGACGCCCGGGGCCCAGGACGAACTGGCCCTGGAGAACCTGGCGCTGGCCGCCCGCGCCGCCGACCGGATCGGCGCGACGCTGCTGATCGAGGCGCTCAACGCGCCCGAATCACCGCGGTACCCGCTGGTCAGCGCGCCGTCCGCGGTCGCGGTCGCGGACCGGGTGAACGAGGCGACCGGGCTCGGCAACACCTCGTTCCTGATGGACCTCTACCACCTGGCCATGAACGGCGAGGACCTCCACGAGGTCATCGACCGCTTCACGGCCCGCACCGGCCATGTGCAGATCGCCGACAACCCCGGCCGCGGCGCTCCCGGCTCCGGCCGGCTCGACTTCCCCGACCTGATCGGCCGGCTCCGCAAGGCCGGTTACGACGGCTGGGTCGGCCTGGAGTACAAGCCGGACGGCCCCAGCACGAGCGCCTTCGAGTGGCTCCCGGCGCCCCTGCGCGCGGCCCGGCACTGAACCTTCGCACTCTCCGGAGAGGATTTCCGATGAGCACCAGCACCTCCCTTCCCCGCGTCGCCTGGATCGGCCTCGGCATCATGGGCTCGCCCATGGCCGAGAACCTGATCAAGGCCGGTTACTCCGTCACCGGCCACACCCTGGAGCAGAACAAGATCGACCGGCTCACCGCCGCAGGCGGCACCGGTGCCGCCTCGATCGCCGAGGCCGTACGGGACGCCGACGTCGTGATCACCATGGTCCCGGCCTCCCCGCAGGTCGAGGCGATCGCCTACGGCCCCGACGGCATCCTGGAGCACGCCCGCCCCGGCGCGCTACTGATCGACATGTCCTCGATCACCCCGCAGACCTCGGTCGACCTGGCGAAGGCCGCGGCCGACAAGGGCGTGCGGGTGCTGGACGCCCCGGTCTCCGGCGGCGAGGCCGGCGCCGTGGAGGCCGTACTGTCGATCATGGTCGGCGGCGACCAGTCCGACTTCGACGAGGCCGAGCCGCTCCTGCGGGCGCTCGGGAAGACGATCGTGCTGTGCGGACCGCACGGCTCGGGCCAGACCGTGAAGGCGGCCAACCAGCTGATCGTCGCTGTCAACATCCAGGCCTGCGCCGAGGCCGTCGTCTTCCTGGAGAAGTCCGGGGTGGACCTGTCGGCCGCGCTCGACGTGCTCAACGGCGGCCTGGCCGGCTCCACCGTGCTGACCCGTAAGAAGGAGAACTTCCTGAAGCGGGACTTCGCGCCGGGCTTCCGGATCGATCTGCACCACAAGGACATGGGCATCGTCACCGACGCCGCCCGCAATGTCGGCGCCGCGCTCCCCGTCGGCGCCGTGGTCGCGAATCTGGTCGCCTCGCTGCGCGCCCAGGGCGACGGCGGCCTGGACCACTCCGCGCTGCTGCGCGGAGTCGAGCGCCTGTCCGGCACCGACATCGGCAGCTGACTCCTGACCGCCTGACCACCACCGCATGACGAGGGACGGCCCGGCCGCCCCTCCCCCCGACTCCGGGCGGCGGCGTCGACAACCTGTCCTGTCGCGCCCAAGGCGCCGCCGCCCGGACACCAACGGAAACACCCGCAACCGCCGGCCGGCCCACCCGCCGCCGGTTCGGCTGCTCGCTGCCCGCCCGCCGCCGCCGGTCCGCTCGCTCTCAGGCAGGCCCCCGCGGCCCGCCGCGGCTTCCGGACTCCGGCAGGCCCGCGCAGCTCCCCGCCACCGTGAACTCAGGAGAAGTCGATGCCTCGTATGACGGCCGCTCGCGCGGCAGTTGAGATCCTCAAACTCGAGGGTGTGGACACCGCGTTCGGCGTGCCGGGCGCGGCCATCAACCCGTTCTACGCGGCGCTCCGCGCGGGAGGCGGGATCGAGCACAAGCTCGCCCGCCACGTCGAGGGCGCGTCGCACATGGCCGAGGGGTACACCCGGGCGACCGCCGGCAACATCGGCGTGTGCATCGGCACCTCTGGCCCGGCCGGCACCGACATGATCACCGGCCTGTACTCCGCCATCGGCGACTCCATCCCGATCCTCTGCATCACCGGCCAGGCGCCGACCGCCGTCCTCCACAAGGAGGACTTCCAGGCCGTCGACATCGCCTCCATCGCCGCCCCGGTCACCAAGAAGGCCACCACGGTGCTGGAGGCGGCGCAGGTGCCCGGCGTGTTCCAGGAGGCCTTCCACCTGATGCGCTCGGGCCGGCCGGGCCCGGTCCTGATCGACCTGCCGGTGGACGTCCAGGTGACGGAGATCGAGTTCGACCCGGAGACCTACGAGCCGCTGCCGGTGTACAAGCCCGCCGCGACCCGTAAGCAGGTCGAGAAGGCGATGGCCATGCTGGCCGCCGCCGAGCGCCCGCTGATCGTCGCGGGCGGCGGCGTCATCAACGCCGACGCCTCCGAACTGCTGGTCGAATTCGCCGAGCTGACCGGCATTCCGGTCGTGCCGACCCTGATGGGCTGGGGCATCCTGGGCGACGACCACGAGCTGAACGCCGGCATGGTGGGGCTGCAGACCTCGCACCGCTACGGCAACGCGACGNNACATCGAGCCGACCCAGATCGGCAAGATCTTCCCGCCGGACTACAGCATCGTCTCCGACGCGGGCGCCGCCCTCGAACTCTTCACCGACGTCGCCCGCGAGCAGCGGGACGCAGGCAGCCTGCCGGACCGCTCCGCCTGGGCGGCCTCCACCCAGGAGCGCAGGGCCACCCTCCAGCGGCGTACGCACTTCGACAATGTGCCGATGAAGCCGCAGCGGGTCTACGAGGAGATGAACCGGGCGTT
>DOWQ01000556.1 GCA_003519485.1 Streptomyces sp.
GCCTGCGCCCGGGCGGCCTCGGCCTGCGCCTGCTGGAGGCGGTTGGTGGCGGGGGCGCGCCAGATGTGGCAGATGGCGAGCGCGAGGGCGTCGGCGGCGTCCGCCGGCTTCGGGGGCGCGTCGAGCCGGAGCAGCCGGGTGACCATCGCGCCGACCTGGGCCTTGTCGGCCCGGCCGCTGCCGGTGACCGCGGCCTTGACCTCGCTGGGCGTGTGCAGGGCGACGGGCAGCCCGCGGCGGGCGGCGCAGAGCATCGCCACGGCACTGGCCTGGGCGGTGCCCATCACCGTGCTGACGTTGTGCTGGCTGAACACCCGCTCCACGGTCACGCAGTCGGGGCGGTGCTCGTCGAGCCACTGCTCGATGCCCTGCTCGATCAGGACGAGGCGGTCGGCGGGGTCGGCGTCCGCCGGAGTGCGTACGACGCCGACGCCGAGCATCGTCAGCGGGCGGCCGGCGGACCCGTCGACCACGCCGACGCCGCACCGGGTCAGCCCCGGGTCCACCCCCAGCACTCGCACCGCGATGCCCTCCCCTCCGGCCGTTCGGTCATGTGTTCCTGCAGGTTAGCGGCCGCCACCGACAACAGCTGCGGGCCGGCGGGGCGTGTTGCTCCCCCACCGGCCCGCGAGCCGTACTGTGCCGCCGCTTCAGGCGTCCACCTTCTCCATGACCTCGTCGGACACGTCGAAGTTGGCGAAGACGTTCTGCACGTCGTCGCTGTCGTCGAGCGCGTCGATGAGCCGGAAGATCTTGCGTGCGCCGTCCTCGTCCAGCTCGACGTGCATGGTGGGCACGAAGCTGGCGTCCGCCGAGTCGTAGTCGATGCCGGACTCGACGAGCGCGGAGCGGACCGCGACCATGTCGGTGGCCTCGCTGATGACTTCGAAGGACTCACCGAGGTCGTTGACCTCCTCGGCGCCCGCGTCGAGCACGGCGCCCAGGACGTCGTCCTCGCCCAGCTCACCCTTGGGGACGATCACCACGCCCTTGCGGTTGAACAGGTACGACACCGAGCCCGGGTCGGCCATCGAGCCGCCGTTCCGGGTCATCGCCACGCGCACGTCCGAGGCGGCACGGTTGCGGTTGTCGGTGAGGCACTCGATGAGCACCGCGACGCCGTTCGGCCCGTAGCCCTCGTACATGATCGTCTGGTAGTCGGCGCCGCCGGCCTCCAGACCGGCCCCGCGCTTGACCGCACTGTCGATGTTCTTATTGGGAACGGAGCTCTTCTTCGCCTTCTGGATGGCGTCGTAGAGCGTGGGATTGCCGTCGGGGTCTCCGCCCCCAGTACGGGCCGCGACCTCGATGTTCTTGATCAGCTTGGCGAAGAGCTTGCCGCGCTTGGCATCGATCACGGCCTTCTTGTGCTTGGTGGTTGCCCACTTAGAGTGGCCGGACACAGCCTTGCTCCTTCTACGACCCGACGAATACGAACTGCGGAGATCCTACCGGTGCGCGGTCGTTCCCCCGCGCGCCATATCCACGAAGTAGGCGTGCAACCGGTGATCCCCGGTCAGTTCGGGATGGAAGGAAGTGGCCAGCAGACCGCCCTGCCGCACGGCGACCGTACGGCCGTCGTGCACCGCGAGCACCTCCACCTCCGCGCCGGTCGACTCGACCCAGGGCGCCCGGATGAAGACGCCCTCCACCGGGCCGCCGGCGATGCCGGCGACCTCGACGGCCGCTTCGAAGGACTCGTTCTGCCGGCCGAAGGCGTTGCGCCGCACGATCATGTCGATCCCGCCGACGGTCTCCTGACCGGCGCCGCCGTCCAGGATCTTGTCCGCGAGCATGATCATGCCGGCGCAGGAGCCGTACGCCGGCAGCCCGGCCCGCACCCGCTCGCGCAGCGGCTCCAGCAGGCCGAAGGCGGCGGCCAGCTTGGCCATGGTGGTGGACTCCCCGCCGGGGATCACCAGCCCGTCGAGCGCGTCCAGATCCTCGGGGCGGCGGACCGGGCGGGCGAGCGCGTCCGCCTCGGCGAGCGCGGCGAGATGCTCCCGGACGTCGCCCTGGAGGGCGAGGACGCCGATCACTGGGGACACGGGTGTTTCCTCTGTTCCGTCTGTTGCCGTTCGCGCTGTTGCCGTTGCGGCCTTTGCCGCTGTCCCGTCGCCGGGCGAGCCGTCACCAACCGCGGTTCGCGTAGCGCTCCGACTCGGGCAGCGTGTCGCAGTTGATGCCGACCATGGCCTCGCCGAGGCCGCGCGAGGCGTCCGCGATCACCTTGGGGTCGTCGTAGAAGGTGGTGGCCTTCACGATGGCCGCGGCCCGCTTGGCCGGGTCGCCGGACTTGAAGATCCCGGAGCCGACGAAGACGCCCTCGGCGCCGAGCTGGCGCATCAGCGCGGCGTCGGCCGGGGTGGCGACGCCACCGGCGGAGAACAGCACGACCGGCAGCTTGCCGAGCTCGGCGACCTCCTTGACCAGCTCGTACGGGGCGCGCAGCTCCTTGGCGGCGGCGTACAGCTCGTTGTTGTCGCAGGAGCGCAGCCGGCCGATTTCGTGCTTGATCTGCCGCATGTGGCGCACGGCCTCGACGATGTTGCCGGTGCCGGCCTCGCCCTTGGAGCGGATCATGGCCGCACCCTCGGCGATCCGGCGCAGTGCCTCGCCCAGGTTGGTCGCGCCGCAGACGAAGGGCGTGGTGAACGCGAACTTGTCGCTGTGGTTGACCTCGTCTGCCGGGGAGAGGACTTCGGACTCGTCGATGTAGTCGACGCCGAGGGCCTGGAGGAGCTGGGCCTCGACGAAGTGGCCGATCCGGGACTTGGCCATGACCGGGATCGAGACGGCCTCGATGATGCCGTCGATCATGTCCGGGTCGGACATCCGGGCCACTCCGCCGTCCTTGCGGATGTCGGCGGGCACCCGCTCCAGGGCCATGACCGCCACGGCACCGGCGTCCTCGGCGATCTTCGC
>DOWQ01000231.1 GCA_003519485.1 Streptomyces sp.
CGGACGGCGCTGTCGGGCACCGGCTTCGGCGCGGGCACCCGCGCGGGCGCCCGCGCCGACCTGGGTCGCGGCGCCGTGGGATCCCTGCACGACCGGGCGCTGGGAGCATGAGACGCGGCGGGCGGTCGGCACCGGGCTCAGCAGGGCAGGGCGAGCAGCCGCTCCATCACGGTGTCCACGTGCTCGGCGATCACGTGCGGAAGGTCGATCACCGCGGGCAGCTGCCCCTCCGTCCGGGTGGCGAGCGCTCCCACCATCCCGGCGCGCACCGCTCCGTGCACATCCCAGGAGTGCGCCGCCACCAGCGCCACCCGCTCCGGCGGAGTGTCCACCTGCCCGCACACCCAGTCGTACACGCGTGCAGGCGGCTTGAACGCCCCGATCGTCTCGGCCGAGTACACATCGCGCAGGTAGGTGCGCAGTCCGGCCCGGTCCAGCGCGTCACACGCGGTCTGCGGATCGCCGTGGGTGAAGGCGTAGGCGGGCGCCCGAGCCAGCGCCGCCAGCGCGGGCTCCACGTCGCGATACGGCGGGAGCACCCGGAGACCGTCGAGCACGTGGTCGAGCGCCTCGTCGGACAACGTGTGGCCCGTCGTGCTGCGCAGCGCCGCGCGCGCCACCTCGCCGAACCGGGGCGCGGCACCCGCGAGGGTCAGGGCCATGCCGTCGCGCAGCGTCCTGGTGAAGAACAGCTCCCACTCGTGCGCGGGCCTGCCCACGTCCACGAAACGGCTGCCCAACGCGTCCACCCGCAGCATCGTCTCGAACACGTCGAGCAGCACCACCCGGGGCCGCCGGTCAGCCGCCCGTGGTCGGGTCTCACCGTCGGGCCCACCGACCACGGTGATGGCCATCGCGCCACTCCCGGGAGGTGCACGATCCCGCCCTCGGGTTCAGCTCATCGACTGATCGCCGATCGTCACCCGGGATCACGCTCCGGCAGCACGCGGATGCGGGGAGTAGCGCTGAACGGCCCGCAACACGCGCCGAACGTGCAGCGCCCGCAGCGGCGCGAGAGCGTAGCCGGGGTAGCTGGCCAGCCACACCGCGCTGCCCAGGCTCACCGCGTCGGCGCCTGCCCAGAAGTACTCACGGCAGTCGTCGACGGTGCGGATGCCGCCCGTCGCGATGATGGGCAGCGTCACCCCGGCCTCCCGCAGCTCCGAGACCACCCGCAAGCCGATCGGTTTGATCGCCCGCCCGGACAGACCGCCGTAGCGGTTGGACAGCAGCGGCTCGCCGGTGCGCGGGTCGAGCCGCAGCGCCTTCACCGTGTTGATCGCGGTCAGCGCCGACACGCCGGCCTTCGCCGCCTGCCGGGCGTTGCGCAGGTAGTCGTTGTCGGGCGAGAGCTTGAGGATCACCGGGTGGTTGCTGCGCGGCACCGCCTCGTCGAGCACGTCCTGCAGGATCGTCGAGAAGTCGAAGTTGACGTTGTGGCAGCTCACGTTGAACTCGACGGCCGCGATCTCCCCGGCGGGCACCACGGCGTTCACCCGGTCCACCAGCGTCACGAACTCCTCGGCGGAGAACCCGCCGAGCGAGATGATGGTGCGCTGGTCGCGGGTGCGGGGGTGGTAGTCGCGGAGGTAGGCCTCGATACCCACGTTGCACCAGCCGAACGCGTTCACCCAGCCGCCGTCGGTGCCGCGCAGCACGCGGCCGTACCGCTTGAGCAGGCCCGGCAGCTCACCGAGCCGGTAGTCGTCGCGGGTGCTGAAGTGGCCCTCGCGAGGCTCGGTGGTCAGCGTCCGGGTGGTGACCGCCCCGAACTGCTCGAGCGGCACGAACATCGACACCGGGCTCATCCCGTAGGGCACGAGTGGGGAGTTCGCCACGCCGTACCCGAGCAGGCTCGACGAGGTCACCAGCCGGTTGCGCAACACGATGTCGCCCAGCCGGACGCCATCCTGGTCGTGGTCGTCCCTCGTCCGCAGCACGACACCGATGTTACGTGCGCCCGGCCGCTACGCCGGCTCCGCGTCCCTGCTCACCGTGACCTGGACGGGACCCTCCACTCCGGCGATCCTGCAGCACTCGACGACGACGGTCACCAACCAGCCGACGGCGTCGACCGTCCAGGCGGAGATCGTCGCGTCGAAGGCGATCGGAGTCCGGGTCGGGCCCATCCAGTCGTCACCGAACCCGTCCGGGGCGAGCATGAGAGGGGTGCGCAGGGGGTCCGCGTCGTGGAACCGGACGTACCCCAGGCGGAGCCGGTCCAGCACGCTCCGCAGATCCCGCCCGGACAACGCCTGCGGTTCGCCTGCATCCACCTCCACCCGCACCTGCGTCCGAGCCTGCGGGTCCTCGTTGACGAACCAGTCGGCGCCGATCGCCAGGTGGGCCGCTTTCGACTGCACCTGCAGCGGTACAAGCACCTGCACAGCGCCGAGCTCCAGCGTCCCCACCCGACCGACCGCCGCGGCACCCTCGGCCACCGCGGCGAACACCGGAAGAACCGCGTCCCGGCCGGGAGGCAGGCCGATCTGGAACCAGGCGACCCGGGCGCCGAGCTCCGAGGCGTACCAGTTCTGCCCAGCCTCGTTCATCTCCCACAGCGCCACCGCTGCGGGAGCGACGGGCGAGGTCGTCAGGCCCATCAACCGGGAACGCGTGTGGAGCAACCCGTAGGCGTCGGCCACCGTGGACCCGTCGAGCCACGGGTGCAGGGCGAACCGTCCATGGAGTGCGAACAGGATCGTCGGGCTCAGAATTCGCACGCCCGGCCCTCAGACTCCACAGCCGACCAATCGCTCGGTGGTGATCTTCTGGTTGGGGCTGTCGGCGTAGCCGACGAGGTCCACGTCGATGATGCTGCGCCACAGATGGTTGCGGGAGGTCAACACGGAACGAACGCGTTGGCACGGTTGGCCGAGCCACCCGTGCCGGGCCGGGTCCGCTCCCTTCCGGGCTCGCCTGCATCCACCCACGTGCCGTTCAGATTGATCTGCAGCTGCACCGTCACGTCGGCTTCGGTCGGGGCCTCGCCCACCACACCGGGGTTCACGTACCACCAGCCGTGGCCCGATGCGCCGCGCGGCCCGCCGGGATTCGACGTCGAGATGTGGACGAAGTCGCCATCGGTGGTGAACAGCCCGGTGTCGAACGGTGGTTGCTGCTCGGCCGCGACGGCGGCAGGCGTGGCGGCGACGGACGCGAGCCGAACAGGGTCCGCCGAAGCCGCCTGCAGGAGACAGATCCCGAGTGCGGTGATGCCGCGGGCCGGGCTACGCGCATCGCTCCCCCATCGACCGGCAGGGTCGAAGGCTATCCCGGGCGGCGAGCCGTGATCACTCCTCGGCGCGCGGTTCACCCGGTCGATCGGCAGCTCGACCCGTTCGTTCCCGCGCGGACGCCGTGGCCGCCTCGTGCAGTGCGCGCAGCCGCCGGATGGCGGCGACCGCGCGGGCGCCGTCCACCGCCTGCACCGCCATCAGCGGGATGTACTCGTAGTCGGGCAGGTCCAGCCGCGCCCACGAGGCGGAGTCCGGGAACGCCACGCGGTGCACCTGGCTCCAGGACAGCCGCCGCGTCGCCAGGATGTTGCGCACCTCGATGCCCTCGGCGTCGGCCCGGACCCGGGGCCGGGCCATCAGCAGGATCCCGCCCGCCATGAACACCCCGATCAGGACCATCGCCACCTGGTCGGCCATCCGGAAGATCACCCCGGTGGGGCTGTTGCGCAGCACCACCGCGATCGCGGTGAACAGCACGACGATCGCCACGGCCCCCACCCAGCAGAACACCAGCGCCTTGCGCGGGCGCAGCACCAGGGTCTCCGCGGCGGCGGAGCGCCTCTCGGGTCCGGCCGTCACGGGCTCTCACTCGATCCCCGCAGGCCGCGCAGCACCAGTGCGGTGTGCAGCGCGGCCAGGCAGGCCTCCGCGCCCTTGTCCTCGACGGAGCCGGGCCCGCCCGAGCGATCCAGTGCCTGCGCGTGGGTGTCGACGGTCAGCACGCCGTTGCCCACCGGGGTGCGCTCGTCGAGCGCCACCCGCGTCAACCCGGCGGTCACCGAGTCGCACACGTACTCGAAGTGCGGGGTGCCGCCGCGGATCACGACGCCGAGGGCGACGATGGCGTCGTAGCCCCGGTCGGCCAGCACCTTGGCGACGACGGGCAGCTCGAAGCTGCCGGGGACGCGCAGCACGGTGGGCTCCTCGATGCCCAGCTCGCCCAGTGCGCGCAGCGCGCCGTCGACGAGGCCGTCCATCACCTTCTCGTGCCACTGCGAGGCGATCACGGCCACGCGCAGGTCGGCGCAGTTCTTCACGGACAGTTCGGGGGCGCCCTTACCGCTCACGTCTGGTCTCTCCTCGTGCTGTTCTGCTGGAAGCTGAAGCTGAAGCTACTGGTTGTGGTAGGCGGACGCGTGTTCGGCGTCCAGCCAGGGCAGTTCGTGACCCATCCGGTCCCGCTTGGTGCGCAGGTAGTGCAGGTTGTGCTCACCCGGCTCCACGGGCACCGGCTCTCGGCCGGTGACCCGCAGCCCGTGCCGGATCAGGGCCTCGGACTTCTCCGGGTTGTTGGTCAGCAGCCGCAGGCTGCGGACGCCGAGGTCGGCGAGGATCTGCGCGCCCGCGGCGTAGTCGCGGGCGTCGGCGGGCAGGCCGAGTTCGAGGTTGGCGTCGAGGGTGTCCCGGCCGACCTCCTGGAGCTCGTACGCGCGCAGCTTCGACATCAGCCCGATCCCCCGGCCCTCGTGGCCCCGGAGGTAGAGGACGACGCCGCGCCCCTCCTCGGTCACCCGGGCCAGGGACGCCTGGAGCTGCGGGCCGCAGTCGCAGCGCAGCGACCCGAAGATGTCCCCGGTGAGGCACTCGGAATGCACCCGGACGAGGACGTCCTCGCCGTCGCCCATGTCGCCCTGCACGAGCGCTATGTGCTCGACGCCGTCGACGGTGGACCGGTAACCGTGCGCCTGGAAGTCGCCGAAGGCGGTCGGCAGCCGGGTCTCGGCCTCGCGGCGCACGGTCGGTTCGGCCGAGCGCCGGTAGGCGACGAGGTCCTCGATGGAGATGATCGCGAGACCGTGCTTGCGGGCGAAGGGAACCAGGTCCGGCAGCCGCATCATGGTGCCGTCCTCGGCCGCGATCTCGACGATGGCCGCGGCGGGGCGCAGCCCGGCGAGCCGGGCCAGGTCGACGCCGGCCTCGGTGTGGCCGTTGCGGACCAGCACGCCGCCCGGGCGGGCCCGGAGCGGGAAGACGTGCCCGGGGCGGACGAAGTCGCCGGGCACGCTGTCGCCGGCGGCGAGCAGCCGGAGGGTGGCGGCCCGGTCGGCGGCGGAGATGCCGGTGGTGACGCCGTGCGCGGGGGACGCGTCGACGGAGACGGTGAAGGCCGTGCGCATCGCCTCGGTGTTCTGTTCGACCATCTGCGGGAGTTCGAGCCGGTCGAGGTCGACGGCGTCCAGGGGCGCGCAGATCAGCCCGCGGCACTCGGTCATCATGAAGGCGACTATCTCGGGGGTCGCCTTCTCGGCGGCGATCACGAGGTCGCCCTCGTTCTCCCGGTTCTCGTCGTCGACGACGACGACGGGCCGGCCCGCGGCGATGTCGCTGATGGCTCGCTCGACGGAGTCGAGTTCGAGCGTCCCGTCGTACCAGTCCTGCCCTGCTGCGGTCATGCCGTGGCTCCTTCCAGTGCGGGCTCGGGTTCCGTACGGGTGCGCAGCCACCAAGCGCGCATCCCCCAGAGAACCAGGGCGAGGTAGACGACGTAGACGAGGCCGGAGAAGGCCAGGCCACTGCTGAAGGCCAGCGGGACGCCGACGATGTCGACGAGCAGCCAGGCGAACCAGAATTCGACGAGCCCCCGGGCCTGGGCGATCATCGCGGCGAGGGTGCCGACGAAGATGTACGCGTCCGGCCACGGGCTCCAGGACAGCGAGGGGAACGCGGTGAACAGCCCGCCGACGGCGAGGGTCCCGACGGCCGTGCCGCCGGCGAGCAGGCCGCGCTCCCGCCAGGTGGCGAAGCGCACCGCGAGGCTGCCGTCCTGCGTCTGCCGCTTGCCGCGCTGCCACTGCCGCCAGCCCCACACCGCGACGCCGATCACCAGCAGCTGCTTGCCGACGCTGCCGCCGAGCTGGGCGGAGGCGTACGCGGCGACGAGCACGACCCCGGACAGCAGCTGTACGGGCCAGGTCCATATGGAGCGGCGCCAGCCGAGGGCGAGGGCCGCCAGGCCGATGCTGTTCCCGATCAGGTCGGACCAGATGACGTGCTCTCCGACGGCGGTGAAGGCGGTGTCGCCGAGCCAGTCCAGGAGGTTCACCTCACCGTCTCCCCGGCTCCCGCGAGACCCGCGACGACGGCGGAGGCATCGACCGTGCCTGCCGTGCCTGTCGAGTCCGTGCCCTCCGCCGCGTTCGCGCCGAGCAGCCGCTCGACGTACTTGGCGAGGATGTCGACCTCGAGATTGACCGGGTCGCCGACCTGCTTGCTGCCGAGGGTGGTCAGCGCCAGGGTGGTCGGGATCAGGCTGATGCTGAAGTGGTCGGCGGCGGCGTCGACGACGGTGAGGCTGACGCCGTCGACGGTGATCGAGCCCTTCTCGACGACGTATCGGGCGAGCCGCGCCGGCAGCGAGATCTTCACGATCTCCCAGTGCTCGCCGGGGATGCGTTCGGCGATCGTGCCGGTGCCGTCCACGTGCCCCTGGACGAGATGCCCGCCGAGGCGCCCGCCGAGCGCCATCGGGCGTTCGAGGTTGACGCGGCTGCCGGGAACGAGGACTCCGAGGCTGGAGCGGTTCAGCGTCTCCGCCATCACATCGGCGGTGAACTCGCCGTCCGCGGCCTCCACGACGGTGAGGCAGACGCCGTTGACCGCGATCGAGTCACCGTGCCGGGCGTCCCCGGTGACGAGCGGGCCGCGCAGCCGGAAGCGGGCGGAGCGGCCGGCGGCCCCTCCGGCGGTTGCCGGGGAGGCGTCGTCGAGCAGCTCGACGGCGGCGACCTCACCCAGTTCTTCGACGATGCCTGTGAACACGTTCAGCTCTCCTCGGAGGCGGGGACAACGGCAGGGGTGGTGGCGGAAGTGGCGGTCGTGGCGGTGGGTACGAACACGGGCACGGCGGTAACCCGCAGATCCGGGCCGAGCCGGTCGGTGCCCGTCACCTCGAGCCGCAACACCTCGTCGATCGTGCCGATCCCGGCGTCGGCCAGGACCTGCGGGCCGGCGCCGAGCAGCGCGGGCGCCAGATNNGACGCCGCCGACGACCTGGTCGACGGCGCGGGCCGCCACGAAGGCCCCGGCGAGCGTCGGCCCGCCCTCCAGCAGTACGGAGCGCACACCGCGCTCGTGCAGCGCGCGCAGCAGGTCCGGGATGGACAGGCCCCGCCCGCCGGGCGCGCGCGGCAGCCGGACGACGGGGGCCAGCCCTTCGAGCGGGGAGGCGTCGGCGTCCTCGGCGACGGCGATCAGGGTGGGCGCGCTGCCGTCGAGGACCCGGGCCCCGGGCTTGACGGCGGTGGCGCTGCTGTCGACGACGACCCGCAGCGGCTGGGTGATCTCGCTGTCGAGCAGGGCCGCGTCGCGGGCGGCGAGGTGCGGATCGTCGGCGCGGGCGGTCCCTGAGCCGACGACGACGGCGTCCGCGACGGCGCGCAGCCGGTGGACATCGGCGCGGGACTCCGGCGAGGAGATCCAGCGGCTGGTGCCGTCGGCGGCAGCGGTGCGGCCGTCCAGCGTCGCGGCGTACTTCCAGCGGACGAAAGGACGGCTGCGGCGTACGGAGGTGAGCCAGGCGAGGTTGCCCTCCTCGGCCTCGGCCGCGAGCAGCCCGGCGGCGACATCGACGCCGGCGGCGGCCAGGGCGGCGGCACCGCCGGTGGCCTCGGGGCTGGGGTCGGGGACCGCGTGGACGACGCGGGCGATCCCGGCGTC
>DOWQ01000550.1 GCA_003519485.1 Streptomyces sp.
CGCCCCCGACGGGCCGCGCGGACGCACCGAAGCCGCGCCTGACGCTGGGGGGTTGAGGCCCGGCGGACGACGACGCCGGGCACGACGGCGGGCCTCACGCCGGGCGCCCCGGCCTCAAGGGCCGCCCGGCATCAAGGGCTGCCGGCATCACCGGGTGGCCGCCTGCAGCTCGTCGTAGAACTTGAAGGTGTAGCGGGCGACGAGTGAGATCTCGTTCTCGCCGGCGGCCGACGGCAGTCCGAAACGCCTGTCGGCGAGTCGGCCGAGCGGGCCGCATCCGTAGGATCTCGGCGCGGCGAAGGCCCTGTCGTGGACCGTGAACGCGATGAGCGGCGGGTCGGTGGAGAGCCATTCCGTGTCCCCGTCCTGGATCATCCGGATGCGGACCGGGTTGGCCTCCGACCCGATCGTGCATCAGGGCTGCCCCGCACGGCCCCCGCATCCGCCTCTGATGCCTAGTCAGGGAACGGCCGGCCGCAGCCGCTGTTGTGCTCGCCGCCGCGCGCCGCTACGAGAACTGCCGCCGGGCCGCGCTCCCGCGGCCCCCTCGCGCGGCCGGGCCGGTTCGGTGGTGTCAGGGGGTGGCCAGGACCTCGCGTACGTAGGCGGTGGCCGCCTCGTGGAGGCGTGCGTGGAGGGCCGCGAAGACCTCCGCGCTGCGGCCGCCCGGCCAGTCCGGAGGGAGCAGCTCTGCGGGCAGGCCGGGGTCGGCGTACGGCAGCCGTCGCCAGGCGTCCAGGGTCAGGAGATGGTCGCGGTACGCGTCCACCGACGGGGTCGGCCGGTGGGTCGTCCAGTGCTCCAGCACTGGTTCCCGGGTGTCCAGGAATGCGCGGTGCAACTGTCCGATCGTCTCCAGGTCCCACCAGCGGCCCACCGAGCGGGCCGTCGGCTCGTAACCTGCGTGCGCTCCGGTGAACAGGTCGACGTAGTCGGAGAGTTCCAGCCGCTGGAGGGTGTGCCGGGTCTCCTCCAGCAGCGGGGCGGGGGCGATCCACACGCCGGGCGCGGCGGTGCCGAAGCCCAGCCGGGACAGCCGTGAGCGCAGCAGGTGCCGCTTGTGGCGCTCCTGCTCGGGTACGGAGAAGACGGCCAGGACCCAGCCGTCCGCGAGCCGGGCGGCGGGGCGGTCGTAGATGCGCCGGTCGCCGTCGTCCAGCAGCTGGCGGGCGCCGTCGGACAGGGCGTAGCCGGCCGCGCCGCCGTCCGTACGGGCCGGGACGAGCAGACCGCGGCGTTTCAGCCGGGAGACCGCCGAGCGGACGGACGGCGAGTCGACGCCGACGGCGGCGAGGAGCCGGATCAGCGCGGCGATCGGCACCGGTACACCGAGGCTCCGGGAGCCGCCCGCCGGGGCGGGGAGACGCCCGTGCGCGCCGTAGAACGTGACGATCAGGGATCGCGGAGTGTGCTGCTCTGCCACGTGATCACTCTAGATCGCGGCGGACCGGCGCCGGACCACCGGCGGCCCGTCCCAGCTCCAGATCGCGCAGCCGGAAGCGCTGGAGCTTGCCGGTGGCCGTGCGGGGCAGGGCGTCCGTGACGATGATCTCGCGCGGACACTTGTAGGGAGTGATTTCGGACTTGACGAAGCCCCGGAGTGCGGCAACGGCTTGCGCGTCGCTGCGCGCGCCGGCGCGCAGGACGGCGTACGCGACCACGACCTCCCCCCGCTCGTTGTCCGGGCGCCCGATCACCGCGGTCTCCAGCACGTCGGGGTGGCGCAGCAGGGCCTCCTCGACCTCCGGGCCGGCGATGTTGTAGCCGGCCGAGATGATCATGTCGTCGGCGCGGGCGACGTAGCGGAAGTAGCCGTCCGGCTCTCGTACATACGTGTCACCGGTGAGATTCCAGCCGTCGTGCACGTATTCGCGCTGGCGTTCGTCGGACAGGTACCGGCAGCCGGTCGGGCCGCGCACGGCCAGCAGCCCCGGTTCGCCGTCGGGCAGCTCGGTGCCTTCGAGGGAGACGACCCGGGCCTCGTAGCCGGGGACGGGCACGCCCGTGGTGCCGGGCCGGATCGCCTCGTCGGCGGCCGAGATGAAGATGTGCAGCATCTCGGTCGCCCCGATGCCGTCGATGATCCGCAGGCCGGTGCGCTCGTGCCAGGCGTGCCAGGTCGCGGCCGGGAGGTTCTCGCCCGCGGACACGCAGCGGCGCAGCGACGACAGGTCGTACGGGCCGTCCTCGCCGCCGCTCCCCGCCGGCCGCCCGGACGAGGCTCCGGCCTCCGACCCGCTCCCCGCCTCGGCCAGCATCACCCGGTACGCGGTCGGCGCGGTGAACAGCACGGACACCCGGTGCCGGCCGATCGCCGGCAGCAGTTGCCGCGGCCCCGCCTGCTCCAGCAGCAGCGCGGAGGCGCCCGCGCGCAGCGGGAACACCACCAGTCCGCCGAGCCCGAAGGTGAAGCCCAGCGGCGGGCTGCCCGTGAAGACGTCGTCGGGGCTCGGGCGCAGCACGTGCGCCGAGAAGGTGTCGGCGATCGCCAGCACGTCCCGGTGGAAGTGCATGCAGCCCTTGGGGCGGCCGGTGGTGCCGGAGGTGAAGGCGATCAGCGCCACGTCGTCGGCGGAGGTGGCGACGGCGGTGTACGGAGCGGCGGGCGCGCGGTCGGCGAGCCGCAGCAGGTCGTCCGGCGCGTCACCGCCGTACGTGGTGATCCGCAGGCCCGGCACCTCGGCCTTCACCAGGTCGTCGACCGAGCGGGCGTCGCACAGCGCGTGCCCGACCCGGGAGGTACGGCAGATGCCCGCGAGCTCCAGCGGGCGCTGGGAGGCCAGCACCGTCACCGCCACCGCGCCCGCTTTCATCACGGCGAGCCAGCAGGCGGCCAGCTCGGGCGTGGTGGGGCCGCGCAGCAGCACCCGGCCGCCGGGCACGACACCGAGGTCGGAGGTGAGGACGTGGGCGATCCGGTCCACCTGCTCGCGCAGCTCGCCGTACGTCCAGCGGAGGCCGGCGGCGTCGTGGAAGGCGGGCCGGCCGGGGCCGTGCCGCTCGATGGTGCGGTCCAGGAGTTCGACGCCGCAGTTGAGCCGGTCGGGGTAGGGCAGCTCCGGCAGGCCGGCGGTGAGATCCGGCCACTGTTCCGGGGGTGGCAGATGGTCGCGGGCGAAGGTGTCCACGTGTGCTGACGGCTTGAGTTCCATGGCGGATGCGCCCCCTTGCGCCGGGGCCGATGGGGGGAGAATTTCCGGCCGTGCTGTTGCCTCGTGAGTGTAACGTCATGATGACGACAGTCAACGGCCCGCGATAAGAGAGGGGCTGCCGATGGCCTCGTTCACGCTGGAACCGGAGCAACAGGAGTGGTGCGAGCGCTTGCGCGTCATCGCGGCCGAGCGCTTGCGTCCGCTGGCGGAGCAGGGCGAGCCGGGACGGGTGAACCGCCCGCTGGTGGCCGCGCTGGGGGAGTACGGGCTGCTGGAGCGGGTCCTCCCGGGTGCGGCACCTCCTCGCACCGTACCCGCGGCCCCGGGCGGAGGGCAGGCTTCCACAGCGGGTGCCGGAAGCGGGGCCGTGACCGGAGCAGCACGCTCCGCCCCGGCGGCAACACGCGACGCCGGTACGGACCCCTCCGCGTCACGCCCCGACAGCGGCGTCCGGGCCCTGGACCTCTGCCTGCTGCGCGAGTCGCTGGCACGGGAGTGCACGGAGGCCGAGACGGCGCTCGCCCTCCAGGGGCTCGGCAGCTACCCGCTCGTGCAGTCCGGTGGCCGGAAGCTACGCGAGCGCTGGCTGCCGGAGGTCGTAGCGGGCCGGGCGGTGGCGGGCTTCGCGCTGAGCGAGCCGGGCCCGGGCTCGGACGCGGCGGCGCTCGCCCTGGCGGCCGAACCGGAAGGGGCAGGCCGGGCGGGCCGGGCGGACGGGGCCGCCGGCTGGCGGCTGACCGGCGAGAAGTGCTGGATCTCCAACGCCCCCGAGGCCGACTTCTACACCGTCTTCGCCCGGACCGGGGAAGCCCCCGGAGCCCGCGGCATCAGCGCCTTCCTCGTCCCCGCCGACCGCCCCGGCCTGTCCGGCGAACACCTGGACATGCTCAGCCCGCACCCCATCGGCAGCCTCGCCTTCGACGGCGTCCCCGTCTCGTCCGCCGATCTGCTCGGCGAACCGGGCGGCGGCTTCCGGGTGGCCATGCGCACGCTCGACCTCTTCCGGCCCAGCGTGGGCGCCTTCGCCGTCGGCATGGCGCAGGCCGCCCTCGACGCCTCGCTGGCGCACGCGGACACCCGTACGGCATTCGGCGGCCCGCTCCGGAATCTCCAGGCGGTATCGCACCAGCTCGCGGAGATGGCCACCCGCATCGAGGCGGCCAGGCTGCTGGTGCACTCGGCGGCGGCAGCGTACGACGACGGCGTGCCCGGCGTCGCCAAGCGCTCGGCGATGGCCAAGCTGTTCGCGACCGAGACGGCGCAGTACGTCGTCGACGCCGCCGTACAGCTGCACGGAGCGCGCGCCCTCCAGCGGGGGCACCTGCTCGAACACCTGTACCGCGAAGTCCGCGCGCCCCGGATCTACGAGGGCGCGACCGAGGTCCAGCGAACGATCATCGCGAAGGAGCTGTACCGATGACCCTGGAGCGCGTCAATCCGCCGGAGCTGTCGCCGCCCACCGGCTTCTCCCACGCCGTCACCGCCACCGGCGGCCGGCTCGTCTTCCTCGCCGGGCAGACCGCGCTGGACGGCGACGGCAAGGTCGTGGGGGACACCCTCCCCGAACAGTTCGAGACCGCGCTCACGAATCTTCTCACCGCGCTGCGCGCGGCCGGGAGTTCGCCCGAACACCTGGCACGGGTGACCGTCTACGCGGTCGACGTGGCCGACTACCGCCGCCACGCGGCCGAACTCGGCCGCATCTGGCACCGGCTGGCGGGCCGCGACTACCCGGCGATGGCGGTGATCGGCGCGGCCCGACTCTGGGACGAGCAGGCGATGGTCGAACTGGACGGCATCGCCGTACTGCCCTGAGGGGTACGGGCGATCGGTTACGCCCGTACCGTGCACGCGAGCGCCCCGCACCGGAGCAGACCGGGCGCGGGGCGCTCGCGCGTACGGGTCAGACGCGCGCCGCGTACGAGACGAAGTCGCTCCAGGCGGCGGGGGAGAGGGCGAGCTGCGGACCCTGCGTGTCCTTGGAGTCCCGGACGTGGACGGTGTCGGGGCAGGAGGCCACCTCGACGCAATCGCCGCTGCCACCGCTGCTGTAGCTGGACTTGTGCCAGGGGAGAGCGACCTCGACGCAGTCGTCGCCCGAGCCGCCGCTGTAACTGCTCTTGAACCAATTCAGTTCGGTGGTGCTCATAGGTCTCCTTGAATCCGCCGCAACAGGCTCAGCGAGTCCTCAAGGGTAAGAGCCTGTGAGCGCATCCTGGCATACCGCATCTGAAGCATACTGACCACTTTCGAGTCAGAGATGAACTGGCCGCTCTCCTGTCCTTCGCAGTAGGCAAACCACTGGTTCTCCGGCGTCTCCAGCAAGCGCATCGGTCCGTCCAGCCCGGCATGCGTCTCCCGCACCTGCGGCATGACCTGCAGTTCAACGTTCCGCTGTTCGGCGACCTCCAACACATGGCCGATGAGCTCCCGTGTGACCTCCACGCCGCCCGTCCGCCGGAGGAACAGCTGCTCCTCCAGGATGAAGCTGTACGCCGTGTTCGGCCGTTCCCACAGCAGTCGCTGGCGCTCCGCCCGCGCCGTCCACTGCGCCTCGATCTGGTCGTCGCCCAGCGGCGGCAACTGGTTCACGAACAGCGTGCGTGCGTACCCTTCTGTCTGCAACAAGCCTGGAGCCAAGCGGCACTCGTACGTATAGAGATTGATCGCCACCGCCTCCAGCCGGGCCCACTGCCGGAACCAACTGGCGAGCCCCGGCTGCCGCGACAGGTGCCGGACGGCCTTGCGGAGCGCGCCCGTGTTGCCCAGTGCTTCCTCGGCCCGTTCCACGAAGGTCGGGTCCGGCATCCGCCGCCCGAGCTCGATCGACGCCACCGTGTGCTTGGAGAACCGCACCAGGGGCGCGAAGTCCTCCCGGCTGATCCCCGCGTGTTCCCGCAGGGCCTGGACCACCGCGCCGAACGTCCGCAGACTGTCCGACACTTCCGGCTCGCCCCCGCCGGGCGGCAGTCCGCCCGTACCCGCTCCGTCCTCCGTACCGACTGTGCCACCGGCCATCTGCGGCCACCTCCCGCGCACTCGTCCCGCCACGCAAACGACAACCTGTCCAGCGTCACCGTCGGTCACGAGTACCGTCCACACCCCGCGCATGTACGCTGACTCAGCGTACGCAGCGCGGGGCTGGTGGGAGGGTGTTCCGGGGCGTCAGATTGGGGCGCATGACAGCACCTCTCGCCCGCCGGCGACCCGTCACCGTACGTGTGTTCAGCCGCCGTTTCGCCGCCACCCCGCTGGGCGCCCGGCTCGCCCGCCGGGCCGCCGTGAACCAGCTGCGCATCTGGGGCATCCCGTGCGGCACGGACGCCTCCGACACCGCCGCCCTGCTGATCGCCGAACTCGCCTCGAACGCCGTCACGCACGGTCGCGTACCGGGCCGGGACTTCGCACTGCGGCTGACCCTCTCGGAGAGCAGGCTCTGCGCGGAGGTCTCGGACGCGCGCGGCGAGCGGCGTCCGCCGGAGCCCGGTGGACTCGTCGCGCCGCCGTCAGGAGCGGGCGGCGGCCGCGGGCTGCTGCTCGTAGAGGCGCTGGCCGACCGGTGGGCGGTGCTGGACCGCGCACCGGCCGGCAAGACCGTACGCGCCGAACTGGACCTGCCGCGCTGAGATCACGAGCGGTGACGAGGGGCCTCCAGGCCGGTCGAGCCAGGAGCGGGGCGACACGTTTGCAGGGTCCTGTACTGGCCCCGCATGACTGTGCCGGACTCGCGGGCCGAGCAGACCTGGAAGGGTGACGTTATGCCTGACTACATCCGCTGGCTGCGCGATCACGTCGGCCATGAACCCGTGCAGCTCAACTTTGCTGTCGCCTGCATCCTCGAGGGGGACCGGGTTCTTCTGCAGCGTCGAGGGGATGACGGCAGTTGGGGCTTTCCGGGAGGGGCGGTCGAGCTGGGGGAGTCCGCGGAGGAGGCCGTCGTGAGAGAGGTCTCCGAAGAGACCGGGCTAAGGGTCGATGTCGCCGGGCTCCTGGGCGTCTACACCAAGTACTTTCACACCTACCCCAATGGCGACGTCGCCCAGCCGATTGCGACGTTCTTCAGATGCACCCCAGCGGACGGGACGCTGCACAGCCGTGACGACGAGACCTTGGACGTGAGGTACTTCGCGCTCACGGACACTCCCCCGCTGATGAACCAGCAGCATGACGATGCCTTGGCAGACCTCAGAGCCGGCCGAAGCGGTACCTTCCACTGACTCCCGGAGCCGCGGCAGTTGCTGTGTCGTGGACCTCAGCAATCATCACTAAGGCGCCCTCGGCACCCAGTTCGGGAACGGGTCCGCCATATTTGGGGCGCTTTCCAGGGTCGTTGCCACAAGTGGTCGTGCTGATCGGGCTGTGAGTCAGTGCAGGCGCTCGGCTGGGGGCGAGCGTTTTGCGTGGGCGGCCGTTGATCTCGGTGCGGTGATCCCGGGGCCGCCGCTGAGCCGCAGTGCATCCCCGGACCGCCGTGGTCAGATGCCCGCGCGGAGTACCCGGGACAGGCCCAGGGCCGCCGTCCGCACCGCGGGAGCGAGCTGGGCGGGGCGGAAGCGTGTCCGCATCACCGCCACCGAGAGCGCGGCCACGGCCGTGCCCCCGGCGAACACCGGGGCGGCGATGCAGCTCACCCCGGGCGCGGCCTCCTGCTCCTCGTAGGCCAGGCCCGAGACCTGGATCTTCTCCAGCGCCATGCGCAGCCGCGCCGGGTCGGTGATCGAGTGCGGGGTGAGGCTGGGCAGCGGACGGGACAGCACCTCGTCGGTCAGTTCGCTGCCGGAGAAGGCGAGCAGGGCCTTGCCCACGCCGGTGCAGGTCAGTGGCAGGCTGCCGCCGATACGTGAGGGCAGTTGCAAGGCGTCGTGCCCGTGGATGCGCTCCAGGTAGACCACCTCCAGACCCTCCCGGACCCCGAGGTGGACCGTCTCGCGCGTGGCCTCGAACAGATCTTGCAGAAACGGCAGGGCCGCCTCGCGCAGATCGCGCCGCCGGGGCACCAGCGCGCCGAGTTCGAAGAGCTTCCCGCCGAGCCGGTAGTGCGCGCCGGAGCGCTCCAGCCAGCCCAGGCGTACGAGGTCCGCCGCGAGCCGGTGCACCGTCGGCTTGGGGAGGTCCGTACGCTCCGAGAGTTCCGCCAAGCGGTAAGGACCTCCGGTCGGGCGGAAGCATTCGAGGATGAGTGCCGCTTTGTCCAGCATGCTGCTACCAGCAGTGTTCCGTGTCACGGAACAAAGCTTGTCCCATCGAGGGCGCCGCGTCTATACCGGGAGGTGTCGACCGGGGCCACTCGAGACCCCCGGACCCCACCATCCCCATCTGGAGGCAGCCCCGTGCCGACCGCCCCCGACCGTGTCCAGCCGGACGCCGCCCCACCAGCCGTGGTCAAGGCCGCCGACGCGCTGGCGGAGGCCGCCCGCACCGGGGCCGTCTGCCCGCCGGTGCGCACGCTCTTCGACGACGGCGACCTCGAGACCGCGTACGCCGTGCAGCAGCTGAACGTCCAGCGCGGCCTCGCCGCCGGCCGCAGGATCGTCGGCCGCAAGATCGGTTTGACCTCACCGGCCGTGCAGCGCCAGCTCGGCGTGGATCGGCCCGACTTCGGCACGCTGTTCGCGGACATGGCCGTGCCCGAGGGCGGCGAGGTCCCGGCCGGGCGACTGCTCCAGCCCAAGGTCGAGGCCGAGGTCGCGCTCGTGCTCGGCAGCGACCTGCCGCACCTGGAGTGCACCGTCGTCGACCTGCTGCGCGCCACTGAATTCGCGCTGCCCGCGCTGGAGATCGTCGACAGCCGGGTCCAGAACTGGGACATCTCCATCACCGACACGGTCGCCGACAACGCCTCCTCCGGCCTGTACGTCCTGGGTGGCACCCCCGTCCCGCTGACCGGCCTCGACCTCCGTTCCGTGACGATGACCATGACCCGCAACAGCGAGGTCGCCGCCGAGGGAACCGGCGCCGACTGCCTCGGCGGCCCCCTCAACGCGGCCGCCTGGCTGGCCTCGGCCCTCGCGGAGCGGGGAGACCCGCTGCGGGCGGGCGACCTCGTGCTGACCGGGGCCCTCGGGGCGATGGCCCCGGCCGCCCCCGGTGATGTGTTCGAGGCCCGTATCTCGGAGCTGGGCTCCGTACGGGTCGCCTTCGCCGCGGAAGGGGACAACCGGTGAGCAGTGACACGAACGCCCGAACCAACGCCCGTACCAACGCCCGCACCAAGGTGGCCGTGATCGGGTCCGGGAACATCGGCACCGACCTGATGATCAAGGTACTGCGGCTCTCGGACCGGCTGGACATGGCCGTCATGGCCGGCATCGACCCGGACTCCGACGGCCTGGCCCGTGCACGCCGGCTGAAGGTGGCCACCACCCACGAGGGCATCGACGGCCTGGTGAAGACGGACGAGTTCGCCGATGTGGAGATCGTCTTCGACGCGACCTCGGCCGGTGCCCACCGGCGCCACGACGAGGTGCTGCGCGCCCACGGCCGTACGGTGGTGGACCTGACACCCGCCGCCGTCGGCCCGTACGTGGTGCCGCCGGTCAACCTCGACGCCCACCTGGACGCGCCCAACGTCAACATGGTCACCTGCGGCGGCCAGGCCACGATCCCGGTCGTCGCCGCCGTCTCGGCCGTCACGCCCGTCCACTACGGCGAGATCGTCGCCTCCATCGCCTCCCGCTCCGCGGGCCCCGGCACCCGGGCCAACATCGACGAGTTCACCGAGACCACGGCCTCCGCCATCGAGCAGGTCGGCGGCGCGGCCCGCGGCAAGGCGATCATCGTCCTCAACCCGGCCGAGCCCCCGCTGGTCATGCGCGACACCGTGCACTGCCTCGTCTCGGACTGCGACACCGACGCGGTCGCGGCCTCCGTCGAGGAGATGGCCGGCCGCGTCCGGGCCTACGTGCCCGGCTACCGCCTCAAGCAGAAGGTGCAGTTCGACCGCGTTCCGGCCGACGACCCGCTGCGCGGGCTGCTGCCCGGCTCGGCCGCCGGCCGCGACGCGGTGAAGGTATCGGTCTTCCTCGAGGTCGAGGGCGCCGCCCACTACCTGCCCTCGTACGCCGGGAATCTCGACATCATGACCTCGGCCGCGCTGCGCACCGCGGAGCACATGGCCGCACACCGTCCCAGCGAGGTGGCAGCACGATGACCGCACAACCCGACAGCACGCCCGCGCTGTACGTCCAGGACGTCACCCTGCGCGACGGCATGCACGCCGTACGGCACCGCTACACCGTCGAGCAGGCCCGGGCCGTCGCCGCCGCCCTCGACGCCGCGGGCGTCGGCGCCATCGAGATCGCCCACGGCGACGGCCTGGCCGGCTCCAGCATCAACTACGGCGTCGGCGCCCACACCGACTGGGAGTGGATCGAGGCCGTCACCGACGTCACCCGCCACGCGGTGCCCACCACCCTGCTGCTCCCCGGCATCGGCACCGTGGGCGACCTGAAGCAGGCGCACGCCCTCGGCATCCGCTCGGTGCGGGTCGCCACGCACTGCACTGAGGCCGACATCTCCGCGCAGCACATCGCCGCCGCCAGGGAACTCGGGATGGACGTCGCCGGATTCCTGATGATGTCCCACCTGGCCGAGCCCGCCGAACTGGCCCGGCAGGCCAAGCTGATGGAGTCCTACGGCGCCCACTGCGTCTATGTCACCGACTCCGGCGGCCGGCTGACCATGGACGGCGTACGGGACCGCTTCCGCGCCTACCGCGAGGTGCTCGACCCCGCCACCGAACTCGGCATCCACGCGCACCACAACCTCGCGCTCGGTGTCGCCAACACGGTCGTGGCCGTGGAGGGCGGGGCCGTACGGGTCGACGCCTCGCTGGCCGGGCAGGGCGCCGGAGCGGGCAACTGCCCGCTGGAGGCGTTCATCGCGGTGGCGGACCTGATGGGCTGGAAGCACGGCTGCGACCTCTTCCCGCTGATGGACGCCGCCGACGACCTGGTCCGGCCGTTGCAGGACCGGGAGGTGCGGGTCGACCGCGAGACCCTCAGCCTGGGCTACGCCGGCGTGTACTCCAGCTTCCTGCGCCACGCCGAGTCCGCGGCCGCCCGGTACGGACTGGACACCCGCACCATCCTCGTCGAGGTCGGCCGCCGCGGCATGGTCGGCGGCCAGGAGGACATGATCACGGACGTTGCGCTGGACCTGGTCGCGCGCGCGGAGAGCGCGTCCTGAGCCTCGGACCGCGAGCCAACGGCTGACGGCCGAGAGGGCCGGCGCTGCTGCCGCACCGGCCCTCTCGCGCACCGGTGTGCCCGCAGGAGGTGGGTATCTGGCTCGCTTTCCGTGAAAGGGGCACGCTGAGTGACGGGTAACGCTCGGCTCAACCTTCCGGAAGTCACCTGGAAATGACCGGTACCGATCTTGGTGTGGCCGAACCCATGACCTCGGGCCGTTCGCCCTGGTTGCCCTTGCGTAGGGAAGCGTCCAAGGCACTCATGAGTTGCGCGACGCGATTCTTAGCGGTTGGCGCGAGAGGGTACCGGGAAAGAACAGCGACCAATACCGGCGTGGCACGTCGCCGAGATTGTTCGATCAGCATGTTTCCGACTGCGGGGTCGTCGCCTGCGCTCAGCTCGGCAATGCGCGCGGCACTCGCGGGAGCGCGCAGGATGTGTCCTACCTGGGTGGCTCGCGATATCGGGTGCAAGTACGCGGCGGATGCGGCATCGCCGGCGGACCGTGCAGCAAGACGTGCCGCTTCGGTGCCCGCTTCCTTTGCGGCTCGGTGTGCGTCCAGTGAGGTGACGCGCTGCAGATTGGTTCTTTTCGCGCCGTTGATGAACTTCCATGCGGCATCAAGGGCTGCGCGCGGACGAGGATCACCGGGAACGGTCTCCTCGAACACGGGGAGGACTTCCTGAGCGCTCTCTGCCACGTAGCGCACCACAACTCGCAGCTCGTCCATGGTCAACTCGAATTCACCGGACACAGTCGTCATGGACTCGATCCTCCCACCTGGAGCGGTGCCCCGGTGGCGTTCGTGGCCGCCCCCGGGGCGTGGACCCGGACGTCACTTGCTCGTGAACTCTGGTGTCGGTAAACGTTCGTGGCCGGTTGGTCTGTTCGCGAATGCCGACGTCACTGAGCAGGCTTGGCGGCAGAGCGGGGTGAGCGTGAAGTGGCGCGGCCGAAATTGGTGGTCAACCAGCGTTCGATGGACACATCAGGGAATTCGTGGTTCTGGTAGGTACCCGGCACCGGAAAGATGTCGGTGATTCGGTCGAGACGGAAGGTGCGCCAGTCGTTCCGGTCGACATCGAACGCCACGAGGTACCAGTGGCCGGCGCGTAGGAAGTGGCGGTACGGCTCGACCAGGCGGGTGGAGGGCCCGCCGTGCTGGTCGATGTAGCGGAACCGGAGCCTGCCGTCCTCGGCCACGGCGTCGGCGATCACGCCGACGGTTGCTGCCGCGACCACGGCGCCGGGCTGCTGCAGCACCTCGGTTGCGAGGTCGGTCGCGGCTGCGCGGCGGCGCAGGGGGCGGGGCAGGACTTGGTCGAGCTTGAGCAAGGCACTGGATGCGACCGCCTCCTCGGGGAGCCAGGCGCGGATCAGGTGCAGCCCGGCTACCAGTGCGGTGATCTCGTCGGCGGTGAACAGCAGCGGCGGGACCTTGACCCCGGGACTCAGCCGATAGGCGCTGCCTGGTCCCGGGCGGGCCTCGACGGTATACCCGAGCCGGCGTAGCCGCTGGGCGTCGCGTCGTACGGTGCGGACGCTCGTGCCGAGCCGTTCGGCCAGGTCGGCGGCCGTCCACTCGCCTCCCGACTGCAGCAGAGTCAGCAAGGTCAAGGTCCTGATCGTCGGGTCGAGGTCCATGCCCTCAGCCTTCCAGGAGAGGAGGACAGGTTCAGGCCGCTCTACCTTCTTG
>DOWQ01000671.1 GCA_003519485.1 Streptomyces sp.
GGCGGCGAGGGCGGCCCGGAGGACCGCGTCCCGGGCCGGGGCGACCGGGGTGACCAGCACGTCGATGACGCCGCCGCAGGTCAGGCCGACGGCGAAGGCGTCCTCGTCGGAGTAGCCGAAACGCTCGGTGAGCGGTTCGCCGGTCTCCATGGCCTGTTGGCACAGTTCGTACACCGCGCCCTCCACGCAGCCGCCGGAGACGGACCCGATCGCCGTTCCGGCGGCGTCGACGGCGAGCGCCGCGCCGGGCTGCCGGGGGGCGCTGCCGGTCGTGGCGACCACGGTGGCCACGGCGAAGTCCCGCCCCTCGGCGCACCAGCGGTCGAGCTCCTCGGCGAGGTCCAGCACGGCGTTCACATCCCTTGCGTGTACGTGGAGGGCCGGGCGCGTACTACTTGGCGCCGAGCCAGTGTTCGATCGGGCTGAGGGCGAAGTAGACGACGAATACGGCTGTGAGTACCCACATGAAGGCGCCGGGCTCGCGCCAGCGGCCCTGTGCCGCCTTGATGGCGGTAAAGGCGATGACGCCGGCCCCGACCCCCGCGGTGATCGAGTACGTGAACGGCATCAGGGCGACCGTCAGGAAGACCGGGATCGCGGTGGCCCGGTCGCTCCAGTCGACGTGCCGGGCGTTCTGCATCATCATCGCGCCGATGACGACGAGCGCGGCGGCGGCGACCTGGCCGGGCACGATCTGGGCGAGCGGGGTGAACATCAGGCCGGCGGCGAAGAGCAGGCCGGTCACCACGCTCGACAGCCCGGTGCGGGCGCCCTCGCCGACGCCGGTGGCCGACTCGATGAAGACGGTCTGCCCGGAGGCCCCGGCGACGCCGCCGATCGCGCCGCCCGCGCCGTCGATGAAGAGCGCCTTGCTGAGCCCCGGCATCCGGCCCTTGTCGTCGGTCAGCTTCGCCTCCGTACCGACGCCGATGATGGTGGCCATCGCGTCGAAGAAGCCGGCCAGCACCAGGGTGAAGACGATCATGCCGACGGTCATCGCGCCGACCGATCCCCAGCCGCCGAACTCGACCTGCCCGAACAGCCCGAAGTCCGGCGCGGAGGTGAGCGCGGAGGGCAGCTCCGGCGACCTGCCGCCCCACACCTTGTCGCCGAGGCCGGCCGTCGCGTTGACGACCACGGCCAGCACGGTGCCGACGACGATGCCGATGAGGATCGCGCCGGGCACGTTGCGGGCCTGCAGCATGAAGATCAGCAGCAGCGTGACGCTGAAGATCAGCACGGGCCAGCCGGTGAGCTGTCCGCCGGTGCCGAGCGTCAACGGGTTGCCCTTGCCGACGAAGCCCGCGTTGACCAGGCCGATCAGCGCGATGAACATGCCGATGCCGATGGTGATGCCGTGCTTGAGGGCCAGCGGTATCGCGTTCATGATGACCTCGCGCAGCCCGGTCACCACCAGCAGCACGATGACCAGTCCGTAGACCACGCACATGCCCATGGCCTGCGGCCACGTCATGTACGGCACGACCTGGCTGGTCAGCACGGCCGAGACGCTGAGCCCGGCGGCGAGCGCGAGCGGCACCCGGCCGAGGAATCCCATCAGCAGCGTGGAGACCGCCGCGGCCAGGGCGGTGGCGGTGATCAGCGCGGACTGGCTCAGCCGGTTGCCGTCCACGTCGGGGATCGACAGCAGCAGCGGGTTGAGCAGCAGGATGTACGCCATCGCCATGAAGGTGGTGACGCCGCCGCGGACCTCCCGCGCGACGGTGGAGCCTCGGCCGGAGATGTGAAAGTAACGGTCGAGCCAGGACCGGCCGGCGGGCGGGCGCGAGCCGGAGCCCGCGTCCGGCGCCGAGGTCTTCGGCTCGACTGATGACTGGGTCATGGTGCCGACTCCCAAGGTTCACAGGGGCACGCGCGCGAGGAGCGCGCGATTGGGGGTGTGCACGACCCGGGGGACGGCCCGAGACGAACGGGTCCGGCCCCGGCACGACGGCCGGGGCCGGGGGCTCAGCTGCCGGTGAGGTGTTCGGGGCGCACCGGCACGCGCTTCAGGGGCAGGCCGGTCGCCGCGCGGATGGCGGCGACGACGGCCGGGGTGGAGGACAGCGTCGGGGCCTCGCCGGCGCCGCGCAGCCCGTACGGGGCGTGCTCGTCGGCCAGTTCGAGGACGTCGACGGGGATGGTGGGGGTGTCGAGGATGGTGGGGATCAGGTAGTCGGTGAAGGACGGGTTGCGGACCTTGCCGTGCGTCACGACGATCTCCTCCATGACGGCGAGGCCGAGGCCCTGGGTCGTACCGCCCTGGATCTGCCCGATCACGGACAGCGGGTTGAGCGCCTTGCCGACGTCCTGGGCGCAGGCCAGTTCGATGACCTTGACCAGGCCCAGCTCGGTGTCGACCTCGACGACCGCGCGGTGCGCGGCGAAGGAGTACTGGACGTGGCCCTGTCCCTGTCCGGTGCGGAGGTCGAACGCCTCGGTGGGGCGGTGCCGCCACTCCAGCTCGATGTCGACCGCCTCGCCCTCGAGGACGTCCGCCAGAGAGGCGAGCACCTCGCCGCCGTCGGTGACCACCTTGCCCCCCTCCAGCAGCAGTTCGGCGGTGGCCCACGCGGGGTGGTACGTCCCGAACTTGCGCCGGCCGGCCTCCAGGACCTTCTCCCGTACGGCCTCGCAGCTGTTCTTCACCGCGCCGCCGGTGACGTACGTCTGGCGGGAGGCCGAGGTGGAACCGGCCGAGCCGACCCGGGTGTCGGCGGGGTGGATGGTCACCTGGGTGACGCCGAGTTCCGTACGGGCGATCTGGGCGTGCACGGTGACGCCGCCCTGGCCGACCTCCGCCATCGCGGTGTACACGACGGCGACCGGCTCGCCGCCGACGACCTCGAGGCGGACCCGGGCCGTCGAGTAGTCGTCGAAGCCCTCGGAGAAGCCGACGTTCTTGATGCCGACCGCGTAGCCGACGCCGCGCACCACGCCCTCGCCGTGGGTGGTGTTCGACAGGCCGCCGGGCAGGGCCCGGACGTCCGCCGTCTCGCCGGCGCTCTCCCACTGCTTCTCCGGCGGCAGCGGCATCGCCTTCACCCGGCGCAGCAGCTCGGCGACCGGCGCCGGCGAATCCACCGCCTGCCCGGTGGGCAGGACCGTGCCCTGCGACATGGCGTTGAGCCGGCGGAACTCGACGGCGTCCATGTCCAGTTCGGCGGCGAGCTTGTCCATCTGCGCCTCGTAGGCGAAGCACGCCTGGACCGCGCCGAAGCCGCGCATCGCGCCGCAGGGCGGGTTGTTGGTGTAGAGCCCGACGGCCTCGATCTCGACGTCGTCGAGGACGTACGGGCCGGCCGCCAGCGAGGAGGCGTTGCCGACGACGGCCGGGGTGGCGGAGGCGTACGCGCCGCCGTCCAGCACGATCCGGCACGTCATGTGGGTGAGCCGGCCGTCCCGGGTGGCGCCGTGCTCGTAGCGGAGGGTGGCCGGGTGCCGGTGGACGTGCCCGAAGAACGACTCGAACCGGTCGTAGACCATCTTGACGGGCTTGCCGGTGCGCAGCGCGAGCAGGCAGGCGTGGATCTGCATCGACAGGTCCTCGCGGCCGCCGAAGGCGCCGCCGACCCCGGAGAGCGTCATCCGCACCTTGTCCTCGGGCAGGCCGAGGACGGGCGCGATCTGGCGCCGGTCGGAGTGCAGCCACTGGGTGGCGACGTAGAGGTCGACGCCGCCGTCCTCGGCGGGCACCGCGAGCCCGGACTCCGGGCCGAGGAACGCCTGGTCCTGCATCCCGACCTCGTACTCGCCGGTGACGATCACATCGGCCCGGGCGCGGGCCGACGCGACGTCGCCGCGGAGGATCGGCTGCCGGTGGACGATGTTCGGGTGCGTCACATGGGCGGCGTGGTCGTCGTCGCGGTCCGGGTGGAGCAGCGGGGCGTCCTCGGCGAGCGCGGTCGCCTCGTCGTGGACGACGGGCAGTTCGGCGTAGTCCACCACGATCTTCGCGGCGGCGCGGCGCGCGGTCTCCGGGTGGTCGGCGGCGACGAGGGCGACCGGCTCGCCGTGGTGCCGGACCCGGCCGTGGGCGAGCACCGGGGTGTCCTGGATCTCCAGGCCGTAGTGCTTGGTCCCGGTGGGGAGGTCGTCGTACGTCAGCACGGCGTACACACCGGGCTGGCGCAGTGCCTCGGTGATGTCGACGGACCGGATCTCGGCGTGCGCGTGCGGACTGCGGAGGGTGTGGCCCCAGAGCATGTCCTCGTGCCACAGGTCGGAGGAGTACGCGAATTCGCCGGTGACCTTGAGCGTGCCGTCGGGGCGCAGCGTGGACTCGCCGATGCCGCCCTTCGTGCCGCTGCCCTGGGTGAGGGCGGTGGGGATACGGGTCGCGCCCATGGTCAGGCACCGTCCTTTCCGTGGGCGCCGGGCCCGGGGCCGGCCGGCACGGCGTCGCCGCGGGCGGCCGCCAGACGTACGGCGTCGAGGATCTTCTCGTAGCCGGTGCAGCGGCACAGGTTCCCGGCCAGGGCCTCCCGGATCTCCGGGTCCGACGGGCGTTCGGTGCGCTCCAGCAGGTCGTGCGTCGACATGATCAGCCCCGGGGTGCAGAAACCGCACTGCACCGCGCCGCACTCGACGAACGCCTGCTGCACCGGGTGCAGCCGTCCCCCGTCGGCCAGGCCCTCCACGGTGGTCACCTCGCGCCCCTGGGCCTGCCCGGCCGCGACCAGGCAGGAGCACACCGGAAGCCCGTCGAGGTAGACGGTGCACGACCCGCACTCGCCCTGCTCGCAGGCGTTCTTGGAGCCGGGCAGCCCCATCCGCTCGCGCAGCGCGTAGAGCAGGCTCTCGCCCTCCCAGACGTCGTCCGCCTCCTGGCGGCGGCCGTTGACGGTGAAGTTCACGCGCACGATGCGCCTCCTTGCTCGGCGCGGCGGGCGCCGCGGTAGTCGTCCCAGGTCCAGCCGAGGGTGCGGCGGGCCATCACGGTCACGGCGTGGCGCCGGTACGCCGCGCTGCCGCGGACGTCGTCGATCGGGTTGCAGGCGCCGGCGGCCAGCTCGCCGAACTGCCGGACCACCTCGGCCGGAATGGCCGCCCCGCTGTCCCACAGGCCGCCGTCCGCCAGCGCGGCGGCGAGGAACTCCTCGGCCGCGCGGGCCCGGACGGGGGTGGGCGCGGCGGAGCCGATCCCGGTCCGTACGGTCCGGGTGTCGGGGTGCAGGCCCAGGCCGAACGCGCAGACCGCGATGACCATGGCGTTGCGGGTGCCGACCTTGGAGAACTGCTGCGGGCCGGTGGCCTTCTTGATGTGCACGCGCTTGATCAGCTCGTCGGGTTCGAGGGCGTTGCGCTTGACCCCCGTGTAGAAGGCGTCGATCGGGATCAGCCGGCTGCCGCGCACCGACTCGGCCTCGACCTCCGCGCCCGCGGCGAGCAGCGCCGGGTGCGCGTCGCCGGCCGGGGAGGCGGTGCCCAGATTGCCGCCGACCCCGCCGCGGTTGCGGATCTGCGGGGAGGCCACGGTGTGCGAGGCGAGGGCGAGGCCGGGGAGCTCCGTCCGCAGGTTCTCCATGATCTTCGTGTACGGCACGGAGGCGCCGAGCAGGACCGTGTCCTCGCCGGCCTCCCACTCGTGCAGCTCGGTGATCCTGCCCAGGTCCAGCAGCCGGTCCGGCCGGCGGTGGTCGAAGTTGATCTCGACCATCAGATCGGTGCCGCCCGCGATGGGGACAGCCGTGGGGTGCTCGGCCTTCGCGGCGAGCGCCTCCTCCCAGCTGGCGGGGCGAAGGAAGTCCATGAGTGGCTCTCTTCTGGTGGTGATTCGTGAGGTCCGGGCTGCCGGCCGCGGTGGGTGCGCGCCGGCCGGTTTCTTGTCCTGTCCACGCGGCCTCGCACCAGTACACCGAGGAGTCGGCCGCCCGGTGCAGTCACGGAAACCATGAAGCGGCCGCCCGGTCGCGGGCCCCGTCTTGTAGATTCAGACAAACGACCGAGGCGCGACGCCTCGCCCGTTCCCACTGGGAAGACCCGGCCACCCACACCTGACAGATCGGCGGGCGACCATGCGGCTGCGCGCACTGCTGGAAACCGACCACCTGGGCCTGCGGCTGCTGCACGGCGAGGACGAGCTCGACCGCACCGTGCGCGGCGTGATGACCACGGATCTGCGCGACCCCCGGCGCTACCTCTCGGGCGGCGAACTGGTGCTCACCGGGCTCGCCTGGCGGCGCGCCCCGGAGGACTCCGAGCCCTTCGTCCGGATCCTGGTCCAGGCCGGCGTCACCGGGCTGGCGGCGGGCGAGGCGGAGTTCGGCGCCGTACCGGAGGACATGGTCGCGGCCTGTGTACGCCACCGGCTGCCGCTGTTCGCGGTGGACGAGGCGGTGTCGTTCGCCACCGTCACCGAGCATGTGGTGCGCCAGGTCTCCGGCGAGCGGGCCGGTGATCTGGCCGCCGTCGTCGACCGGCACCGGCGGCTGATGACGTCCGGGCCGCCGGGCGGCGGCCCGGACGTCGTCCTCGACCTGCTCGGCAGCGATCTCGACCTGCGGGCCTGGGTGCTCTCCCCCACCGGCCGGCTCATCGCCGGCTCCGGTGCCGGGCCCGCCGCCCGTGCCGGGACCGGCTCCGGGACCGGC
>DOWQ01000672.1 GCA_003519485.1 Streptomyces sp.
GCTCATCGGAGCCCCCGGCCCGCCGCTACGAGCCCGCCGGCGGCGGGGCCTGGTGCGGCAGTGTCAGGCGCAGCGCCCCCGGGCGGACCGTCCAGGTACGGGTGCGGACCGGGCCGCCGACCACCGCGTCCGCGCGGTAGTGGAAGTCCGGCCCTGAGACGGTGATCGCCCGGGCGTGCACGGTGAACGGCACGCCGCCCCTGCCGCCGCCGGGCCGTACGACGATCCGGGCCAGCCCGTCCTCGCCGTCCGCCGCCGGGCCGGAGGTCGACACCGAGACGTCCGAGACCGGCCGGTCCAGGTCGACCAGCAGCACCCCGTCCGCCTCCACCCGCAGCCGGTGCTGCACCTCGTCCCCGGAGGGACCAGCGGTCCCCGGGCGCCGGTTCCGTACGAGGGAGCGGCAGCCCCGCAGCGGCGGCGCCCACCAGGGGTCGCGCTCCGCGGCGCTCCCCCGGCCCGTTCGGGCCGGGATGCTCAGACCACCCAGCACCACCCCGTCGCTGTCGTCGACCAGCAGGTCGAGATCCCGTTCCGCGCCGTCCAGGACCGCGCGGGCGGCCGCGACCGGATCGGTGGGCACCCCCAGCTCCCGGGCCACCGCGACGGCGGCGGGCGACCCGACCGGCACGAGTGCCAGCGCGGCCCCGGCCAGCTCCCGTTCCCGGTGCAGCAGGGCCACGATCCGGCGCAGCGCCAGGTCGTCGCCGACCACCACCGGGCGGCGGCGGCCCCGGTGCGCGAGGGCCCGGGCCGTTTCCTCGGGACCGTCCGGCAAACAAATTTTCGCTGCCGCTCCCGCGCACAGCACATCCCTCACGATGCGTACGGATTCGGCGTCGACGCGACGGGCGGCCGGGTCGATGACGACGAGCAGGGGGCGCCCGCAGGGTGCTGGAGCCGACACCTCGGTCCTTCCTCAGGTAATCTCTCGGTGCAAGAGCCCCTGTCGCTGTTGCGTCAGGGGCTTCGTCTGATCCGGGGCACCGGTTCGACGGCTCTGGTGACGGCGCGCGCCGAAAAACGCCGCGCGATCGCCGCCGTGCACGTTGGACATGCCCCGCCCGGAAGGGGTGTACGCCTGTGCCCGCACTTGTGCTGCTCGGTGCTCAGTGGGGTGACGAGGGCAAGGGGAAGGCCACCGACCTGCTCGGTGGCTCCGTGGACTATGTGGTCCGTTACCAGGGCGGTAACAACGCCGGCCACACGGTCGTCGTCGGCGACCAGAAATACGCACTGCATCTCCTCCCGTCCGGCATCCTCTCGCCGGGGTGCACCCCGGTCATCGGCAACGGTGTCGTGGTGGACCCGGCGGTCCTGCTCTCCGAGCTGAGCGGGCTGAACGAGCGGGGCGTGGACACGTCGAAGCTGCTGCTCAGCGGTAACGCGCACCTGATCACGCCGTACCACACGACGGTCGACAAGGTCAGCGAGCGCTTCCTCGGCAAGCGGAAGATCGGCACCACCGGCCGCGGCATCGGCCCGACCTACGCCGACAAGATCAACCGGGTGGGCATCCGGGTGCAGGACCTCTTCGACGAGTCGATCCTGATCCAGAAGGTCGAGGCGTCCCTCGACTTCAAGAACCAGGTGCTCGCCAAGCTCTACAACCGGCGCGCCATCGCCGTCGAGCAGGTCGTCGAGGAGCTGCTCGGCTACGCGGACGAGCTCCGCGGCTTCGTCGCCGACACCACCCTGGTCCTCAACGACGCCATCGACGACGGCAAGGTGGTCCTCTTCGAGGGCGGCCAGGGCACGCTGCTGGACGTCGACCACGGCACGTACCCCTTCGTCACCTCGTCGAACCCGACGGCCGGCGGCGCCTGCACCGGCTCCGGTGTCGGCCCGACGAAGATCAGCCGGGTCATCGGCATCCTCAAGGCATACACCACCCGGGTCGGCGCCGGGCCGTTCCCGACCGAGCTGCTGGACGACGACGGCGAGGCGCTGCGGCGCATCGGCGGCGAGCGGGGTGTGACCACCGGCCGCGACCGCCGCTGCGGCTGGTTCGACGCGGTGATCGCGCGCTACGCGACGCGCGTCAACGGCCTCACCGACTTCTTCCTGACGAAGCTCGACGTGCTGACCGGCTGGGAGCAGATCCCGGTCTGCGTCGCCTACGAGATCGACGGCAAGCGGGTCGAGGAGCTGCCGTACAGCCAGAGCGACTTCCACCACGCGAAGCCGATCTACGAGATGCTGCCGGGCTGGACCGAGGACATCAGCAAGGCGAAGACCTTCGCCGATCTGCCGAAGAACGCGCAGGCGTACGTGAAGGCGCTGGAGGAGATGTCCGGGGCGCGGATCTCCGCGATCGGTGTGGGCCCTGGTCGCACGGAGACGATCCAGATCAACTCGTTCATCTGAGCCCGGAGCGGCCGAGCCCTCGGGGAACGGCCGCCCCCGCGGCGCCCCTCGTGGTGCGGCGTCACCCGCGCCCCCGGCAGCACTGTCGCCGGGGCGCGGTGCTGTCCGGGTGCATGGGTGGATGGCCAGCGAATACCTGGCGGCATGGCTACTCTGTGGCCATGAAGGAGGCGGCATGCTGCTGAGATTCCGGGTGGCCAATGTACGGTCCCTGCGGGAGGAGCAGGAGCTGTCGTTCGTCGTGCCCGAGGGAGAGGACAGCGCGGTCGCCCGCCGCCTGCCGCTCTCCGACGGCAAGAGCATCCCGCTCTACTCCGTGCTCGGGATCTTCGGCCCGAATGCCTCCGGTAAATCCAATGTCATCACCGCACTGAAGAAGATGCGGGAGGCGGTTCTCAGCTCGTACGCCGACTGGACCTCGTACGAGGGAATCCCCCGGGAGGAGTTCGCGCTCGATCCCAAGGCGGCAGCGGAGAGCACCTTCTACGAGGCGGATCTCGTCCTGGAGGACGGGGTCCGCTGGACGTACGGGTTCGAGCTGGGCGCCACGCGGGTGGAGTCGGAGTGGCTGTTCGCCTATCCGAAGGGACGGCGGCAGGTCTGGTTCGACCGGGACGCCTCCCGCGAAAAGGTGTTTGATTTCCCAGCGGAGCGCATACAGGACCGGGCCCGGCTCTCCCGCACCACCCGCCACAACTCCCTGCTGCTCACCCGCGCTGCCAACGACGGGCACCCACAGCTCACCCCGGTCTACGACTGGTTCAAGCGGAACCTCTGGGACGTAACCCCGGAGGCCGAACGCCCGCAGCGAGAGGCGTACACCGCGAAGCGCCTGCTGGAGGACAAGGAGACCCGCCGCCGGGTGGAGGAGCTGCTGCGCGTCGCCGACCTCGGGATCTCCGGCGCAGAGGTGGAACGTGCTCCGGACGGCCGGCCCGTGGTACGGCTGCGACACTCCAGCGGCGGTGCGGAAACCGTGTCCCTGGACTGGCAGGTCGAGTCCTTCGGCACCCGTTCCTGGTTCGCGCTGATCGGCCCGCTGCTGCTCGCCCTCGACTCGGGCGCGGTGCTGCTCATCGACGAGCTGGACGCCAGCCTCCACTCCCGCTTCGCGGCCGAGGTGGTACGGCTGTTCCAGACCCCGTGGGTGAATCCCAAGAGGTCTCAGCTGATCTTCACGGCCCATGATCCTTCGCTGTTCCGCATCCCGGGCGGCGGGCGGCTGCTGGAGCCGGGGCAGCTGTGGCTCACGGAGAAGAACGAACGGGGCGAGACCGAGCTGTTCCCGGTCTCCGACTGGGAGCCGGCTGAGGAGGAGGACCTGATGACGTCCTATCTGGCCGGCTCCTTCGGCGGGGTTCCCCGGATCTCCGAGGGGCAGATCGGGCGGCGGCTGATGCAGACCGACACGAGCGCGGAGATGGGGACGGAAGAGGCCTGATGGCGAAGTCCAAGGGGAGGGACAACGCGGCCCGGCAGAAGGGCGGAAAGAGAAACCGAAAGGTTCGCCGGCGGCAGGTCTACATCTTCGCCGAGGGCAAGGTCTCCGAGATCGAGTACATCGATCTCATCATGGAGTCCGGTGAATGGCACCGTCCGGACCGAAGAGTGGATTACCACTTCGAGAACGACACCGTCGAAAGCAAGTACCGCAAACCGCTTCCCATGGTCAGGGACGCCGTCTTCGTCCTGCGCAGGGTCGAGCGTGAGGCGAAGGCCGCCGGTCTCGACAAGGACGAGGACTGGAATTGGCCACAAGTCTGGATCCTCTTCGACCGCGACGAGCACCAGGGCATCGCTGAGGCCAGGAAGCTGGCCGAGCAGGCCGGTGTGCGAGTGGCCTACTCCCACCCGTGCTTCGAACTGTGGCGGCTGCTGGACTACCAGAACTACACGAGCACGTTCGGTGGCGTCTGCGGCAGTGCCAACAGCCGGCTGCGCAGTCAGCCGGGTTTCGCGAAGACGTACGGCAAGAACGTGCGGACGGTTTCCGAGCAGCAATCGAAGCATGTGAAGCCGGATCAGGTACTGCGCGGCGATCGCTACAGCACGGCCAAGAAGTATGCCCAAAAAATCAACAACGGGCACAGCGGGCCGGACCCGAACACCTGGGACCCGTACACCGATGTGTGGCGATTCGTTGAGGACGGCCTGCTGCTCAGCGGCTACTAGTGTCTCGTGATTCCGTTG
>DOWQ01000675.1 GCA_003519485.1 Streptomyces sp.
CCGGGCCGGCGACGCGCGCCGCCGGCCGGGGGCCCTCGCCGGTGGAGCCGGCCCGCGGGCTACTCCGCCTTGATCGCTTCCAGCGCGTTCAACTTCGCCGCGCGCCGGGCGGGCCACATCGCGGCCAGTACGCCGACCAGCGCGGCCAGCGCCAGGAAGAGCCCGATCCGGTCGTACGGGATCTCCATCTCGTACGTGGCGACCGTGTCGCCTATCGCGGTCCCGGCCGCCCACGCCATGAAGATCCCGAGCCCGATGCCGAGCACCGCGCCGAACAGCGAGATGACGACCGACTCCAGCCGGACCATCCGCTTGACCCGGGAGCGGTCCAGGCCGATGGCGCGCAGCATCCCGATCTCGTGCTTCCGTTCGAAGACCGACATGGCCAGGGTGTTCACCACGCCCAGCACCGCGATGAGCACCGCCATCGCCAGCAGCCCGTACAGCATGTTCAGCAGCAGGTTGATCGCCTGGCCGATCTCGTCGCTGGTGGCCTGCTTGTCCTGGATCTTGACGGCCGGGTTCTCGCCGAGGGCCGTGACGAGGGACTGCTCGGCGCGGTCGGAGTCGCCCTCCGTCATCTTCACCATGACCTGGAAGTCCGTGATCTCGGCCAGGTGCCGGTCCACGACGGCGGTCGGGACGAAGAGGCCGCGGACCATCTCGTTGCCCTGGTAGACACCGGTGACGGTCAGCTTCTCGCTCCGGCCGTTCTCGAAGGTGTACGAGAACGTGTCGCCGGTCGCGAGGCCGTGGGCGTCGGCGACCTCCTGGTCGACGACCGCGCCGCCTCCCCCGCCGCCGAGGCCGGCGAAGGAGCCGCTGCTGAAGTCGAGCCGCAGCAACTGCCCGACGCTGTCCGGGTCGACGCCGGTGATGCCGGCGTACTCGCCGTCGATCTCGCCGTACGCGGCGCGCATCGGGCTGGTGGCCGCGACCCCGGGCACGGTGTCCAGCTTCTCCCGCACCTCGGGGGAGAGGCCCGTGAAGTTGGCCATGCTGACCGTGTAGTCGGCCTTCAGGAGATCGACGGCCATCTTGTCGATGGCGCTCTGCATGGAGGTGGCGACGACCGTCAGCCCGGTGATGAGGGTGAGGCCGATCATCAGCGCGGAGGCGGTCGAGGCGGTACGGCGCGGGTTGCGCACCGAGTTCTGCCGGGCCAGCTTGCCGGCCACGCCGAAGCGGTTCAGCAGCGGCGCGGCGGCGGCGATGACCGGGCGGGACAGCAGCGGCGTCAGCACGATGACGCCGACCATCATGACGGCGGCACCGCCGGCCATGAAGGTGTTCTCACCGCCGCCCGCGCCGTAGAGCAGGAGCGTGGTGCCCAGGGCGGTGATGGCCGCGCCGATGCTGTTGCGTACGACCAGGCCGCGCACGGTGGGGGCGGCGTGCACGCTGTTCATCGCGGCGACCGGCGGCACCTTCGCGGCGCGGCGGCCCGGCAGCCAGGCGGCGAGCATGGTCACCAGCACGCCGATCGCGAGGGCGGTCAGCGGTGTCGTCGCCTCGATGAGGAGCGGGCCGTCCGGGATGGTGGCGCCGGTCGATTCGATCAACGTCCGCAGGCCCACGGCGATGCCGATGCCCGCCCCGAAGCCGAACACGGAGGCCACCACCCCGACGAGAAACGCCTCGATGAGCACGGAGCGGGTCACCTGGCGGCGGGACGCGCCGATGGCGCGCAGCAGCGCCAGCTCGCGGGTGCGCTGGGCGACCAGCATGGTGAAGGTGTTGGCGATGATGAAGACCCCGACGAACAGGGAGATGCCGGCGAAGTAGAGCAGGACCGTGCTCATGGACTCGGTCCGCGAGGTGATCATGTCGGCCTGCTCGTCGGACAGGACGTCGCCGGTGACGGCCTCGGTGCCCTTGGGCAGCAGCTTCTCGACGGCGGCCCGGAGCTCGTCCTGGGAGGTGCCGGCGGCGGCCTTGACGGTGATCTCGTCGTACTGGCCGGCCTTGCCGAGCAGTTCACGGGCCGTCTCGTTGTCGAAGAGGACCAGGGTGCCGCCGGCCGCGACATTGCCGTCGGCGGTGCCGAAGACGCCGGAGACCTCCGGCTCCCGCACCGGGCCGTCGACGGAGAGCCGTACGATGTCGCCGGTCCGGTAGCCGGTGCGCTCGGCGGTGTGGCTGTCGAGGGCCACCTCGCCGGCACTCCGCGGCGCCCGGCCGTCGGTGAAGGAGTAGCGGGGGTCCGCGCCGCCGGTGCCGGGGGCGAAGTTGCCGCCGAGGGTGGACCAGCCCTGGCCGACGAGCTTGCCGTCCTTGCCCGCCATCGCCGCGAAACCGGAGACGGCGCCGGTGGCCGACTCCGCGCCGGGCAGCCCGCCGACCTTCGCCAGCAGGGCGTCGGTGAGCTCGGGGGGCTGCTCGGCGTCCTGGCCGGGGCCGCCCGGGCCGGGGCCGGCGGACGCGGCGGGGAGGATGGAGACGGAGACGTGGGCGAAGCTCTGGGCGGAGCTCTTCTTGAAGGCTTCGCCGATGGTGTCGGTGAAGACCAGGGTGCCGGAGACGAAGGCGACGCCGAGCATGACGGCGAGCACGGTCATCAGCAGCCTGGCCTTGTGCGCGAGCACATTGCGCAAGGCGGTACGGAGCATGGTGTTGTCAGTCCTGGGGGAGAGGAGCCGGGCGTCGGGTCTGCCGGTCGTGCCGGCTGTGCGTGCTGTGCCGGCTGTGCCGGGTCTGTGCCGGCTGTGCCGGGACTCAGCTCGGGCGGCCCTTGGCGTCGAAGTGCTTCATCAGGTCGAGTACGGACTCCGCCGTCGGCTTGCGCAGCTCGTCCACGATGCGGCCGTCGGCGAGGAAGACGACGCGGTCGGCGTACGCGGCGGCGACCGGGTCGTGGGTGACCATGACGACGGTCTGGCCCAGCTCCCGTACGGAGTTGCGGAGGAAGCCGAGGACCTCGGCGCCGGCCCGCGAGTCGAGGTTCCCGGTCGGCTCGTCCGCGAAGATGATCTCCGGCTTGCCGGCCAGCGCGCGGGCCACCGCGACGCGCTGCTGCTGGCCACCGGACAGCTCGGTGGGCCGGTGCTTCAGCCGGTCGGCGAGGCCGACGGTCGACACGACCTCGTCCAGCCAGGCGCGGTCGGGCTTGCTGCCGGCTATGTCCATCGGAAGGGTGATGTTCTCCAGCGCGTTCAGGGTGGGCAGCAGGTTGAACGCCTGGAAGATGAAGCCGATCTTGTCCCGGCGCAGCTGGGTGAGTTGCTTGTCCTTGAGCGAGGTCAGTTCCGTGTCACCGATGCGGGCGGATCCCGAGGAGAGCGAGTCGAGGCCGGCGACGCAGTGCATCAGCGTCGACTTGCCGGAGCCGGACGGGCCCATGATCGCGGTGTATTCCGCCTGCTGGAAGTCGATGGAGACCCCGTTCAGGGCGACCACCTGCGTCTCACCCTGACCGTAGACCTTGGTCAGGTCCGTGGCGCGGGCGGCGACCGCGGGGGATCGGGTGGCGGTCTGGGCACCTGTGGGGCTGGTGGTCACGGCGGACTGCTCCTGTCGGCGGGACTGCGGCGGCCGGCTGGGACCGCCGGGGATCCCTCCATGCTCCCCGCCGTTCCGGCCGCGCGGATCCTTCAGGACGCTCGTTCCCGGGGCGCCCTGGGGCGTATCCGGGGGCCCGGCGTCATACCTGGGGATGACCGGGACCCTGAGACCGCAGTCGACTTCGCGTCAATCCTGACCGAGCGTGCGAGCCGGGGCCAAGGCTCGGACACGGCCTTCTCCCCGTACCGATGGCTGATGGGCCCTCAGGCGCCAATAAAATCAGACAACCTCAGTCCGTACCGCGGCTGTTCGGAGCAACGTACCCGGATAGGCTCGGGGTGCGCCCTGGGGGGGACCGTGAGCGTTCGACGGTCCGGGAAGCCCGACACCGCCCCATCGGCATGGGGAGTCCGCCCGGATGGTGGAATGCAGACACGGTGAGCTTAAACCTCACTGGCCGTGAAGGCCGTGCCGGTTCAAGTCCGGCTCCGGGCACCACCCGACTTCCCCGGGCTGACCTGCGGAAGCAGTGATTTCGCGGAGTTGAGCTTGCGCGATGGGCGCACCACGGGCGCGCGGGTGTCTCCAGTTCGGGTGACTGCTGCCGCACGGCTGCCCGGTGCGGCAAGGAAAAAGCTCGGCCGTGTACCCCCGTGCGGTAGGGCTCTCTCACGTCCCGGGGTGCGGCCGTGCAAGCCGGCCGACCAGGGTCAGCGGAGGTCGAGGATCATCGCGTCGCGGAACGGGGCTTCGCCTCCCTTCCCGTGGACGTCGGCCCCTGCTGCTGGTCAGGCGTGGGCGGCCTGCCAGGCGCGTGTCTGCTCATCGAGTGCGGCGGCGGCCACCACACCGCGCCGCTCGAACGTCCGCAGCCTGCGGCGGATGCCGGCCACCTGCTTAGCTGCACGGTCGGAATGCACCCCGGCAAACAGATTCAGAGCGCGGCCCCACGTGCCGCACGCCAGCTCCAAGTGGCCCTGCTCGGCCTGCTCGCTGCCCTGCGATGCGATCGACAGCGCCGTGATGCGGGCGCGTCCGTCACCGAGACGGCCGTAGCTCTTCGCGGACTGGGCGTAGTGCTTCTCTGCGTTGGCATGGTCGCGGAGGGAACGGAAGACCTTCGCGGTGTGGGAGGCGACCGCGGCCCGGGGAGTGCCCCACAATGCCGCCCAGTACGGCAGTTCCTCGCCGTCACCCCGCAGTGCGAGGTCTTGTGCGCGGCGCACCTCGGCCACGGCTTCCGCGCCGCGGCCCGCGCAGGCCAGGGCGCGGGCCCGGGCGATGACGAACAGCGACAGCAAGCCCGGGCCGGCGCTGCGGGCACGGGACAGCGCGGCGTCGGCCAGGTTGAGAGTGTGCTCCGGCCGGTCAATGTCCATGCCGTTGTGGGCGATGATGCGGAGGGTGAACGCCTCATGCAGTGGATTGCCGGCTTCGCGGGTGAGGGCAAGGGCCTGGAGGTAGTAGCGCTGTGCCAAGCCGTGTTCGCTCGCGTCGTAGGCTTTCCAGCCCGCCAGGTAGGTCATGGCCGCAGTGACGCTGAGCGCGTCAGCATGCTCGGCTTGGGTGGCGAACCGTGCGCGGGCGAGGCTGGTGACGTCGGATCGGAGGTACTGCACAACTGCGGACCTGCCGTGCTGCCCGCCCTGCCGCTCATCGATGGCGGTGAACGCACGGAGCATGTGCCGGACGGTGTCGATCTCGGCCCGCCCCGCGCGGCCGGTGATGGCGGCGCGTTGCTGAGCCTCGGCCGCCTGCGCCGTGCCCAGAGGAAGGGCGGCAGCGGCAACGCTGTAAGCCGTGCCGGTCAGAATCTTTCGGCGGTTGATGTCAGCCTCCCCGAGACGTCGTAGCATGTCCACTGGATCGGGACCGATGCCCAACCGAAGCCGGGCATCGTCCCGATCTGACTTTGTCTCAGGGTGATCCCAGCCGAGATTGGCGGCGGTGACGTTCCGGCCGAGCCTGCGCGAGAGCGCTTCGGCAACGTACCGGGCAGTTCGGGGAGCGGGGGGACGCCCGGCGATCCAGTGGGCGATTGCGGACCGGTTGGTGCGCAGCTGTTCGCCAGCTTCGGCGGCGACGGTCCGTACGTCCCGGGCGACCTGTTTGTACGTCAGATCAGCTGTACTCAGGGCCTTTTCTAGCGCTTCGTTACGCGCGCACGGCTGAGTCACGGTGTGTGCACCCTCCCAAGCAGGGCGTTAAACCCGGTAAACACCCTGGGCGTTAACCCGTGCTGTCTGGACCACCGTAGCGCCGGTTGAATGACGCGACAGGAACACATGCAGAAATGCCGCTTGGGGGCATGGATGAATGAAAGTACGTCCGGGACAGACGGGGTACGCGAGCCCCAATCCGAGGTGGCGCACACCTGGGCGGACCGGGATCTCGCCTCCGCGCAATGGCTGCTGTCCGCAGCCCCGGGCACCGCACGCGAGTGGGCAACGGACGGGTTCGCCGACCTGCGCTGCGGCAACCCGTTCACCACGGTCAGCCTGCTGGACCTTTACGTTCACGCGCTGGCCGGGACATCGCAGCCGGGGCGTGTCGCCGTCTTCCTGCGAGAGCACGTCGGCGGCCCCGTGTTCTTCGACACCCGGAACCACCGGTATCACGCGCTCGTCCCGCCCGGCGCCGCCCGACTCTGGCACCTGTCGTCCGTGCCCGGCACCTCGTGCGCCGGCGTGGGGAAGCTCGTCACCGTCCCGATGCCGGGGAGGGCGCGGCCGGACACCGGCCCCGTGCACTGGGTTGTCCCCATGGACGGCCCGGGAGCGCTGTGCTCGCCGGTGGAAGTCGCTCAGATCGCCCACGCCGGGTACGCCCGGGTCATCTTGCGTGAGAGGGCTGAGCATGAGTAAGACGCCCACGCCGGCGGGGAGCCAGCGACTCAGACCCGGCCCGTTGACCCGCCCGTCGGGGACTGGCTGCCCGGCGTACTCCGAGACTCTGCCGCGCGTGGGGGAGTCGGCTGTCGTCGCCCGCCGCCTGGTGGGGCAGGCGCTCGGCGTCTGGCACCGGGACGCCCTCGCCGACGCGGCCAGGCTCGTCGTCACCGAGCTGGTGGCCAACGCGGTCGAGCACGCCGAGGGCGCGAACATCCGCGTGACGATCACGCGCCTCGACGACGGCGGGGTGCACGTCGGCGTCGCCGACAAGTCCGGCAGCCGGCCGGAGCGCCGCGTCGCGCAGCCCGACGACGTCGGGGGCCGCGGCCTGGCCCTCGTCGACCACATGGCGACCGCATGGGGCTCGGACCCGCTACCGGACGGCAAGCGCGTGTGGGCGGTGGTGAGCGCATGAGCGAGCCCGGCCGGAAGATTCGCGACGTGCTGTCCCGCGCGCTGCTGGTCCGTGACCCGAATCCAAAGACCGCCCCGAGGCCGCGCGCCGGCTACGGGGCTGAGATGCCCCGGGGCCGTGACCGTCCCCCGTCGGATACGGCTCCGGGGCGTCGGGGGGAGGTGCCGCCTGTGCGGCGCGAATGGAGGGTCGGCGAGTGCTGGCTGTACTGCGAGCGGACGGGGGTGCCGGAGTTGTGGCTCGGCCCCGTCCAAGAGGACGGCTGCACGGCCCATCTGTACGCGTGTGTGGACTGCCTCGCCCGTCTCCGGGTGAAGCTCTGGAGGCACGTCGAGGCCCGCGACAGGGCCCCTGCCAGATGACCCGCCCCTCGCCCCGGCGGCAGGGTCCTGCCGCTGCCCGATGAAGCCGCCGCCCGGCCGTGCTGACCACGCCGTACAGCCGGGCGGGTCTACCCTGCCCAACCGATGAAGGAGCGACCATGCCGGAGGAATGGACGATTTTCACACCGACGACCGTCCACATAGGTGACTGAGTCCACTCGCGCCTCAACGAGGACGCCGTGGCGGTGACCATGATGCAGAAGCTCGCCCGAGGAGGCCGGCGCCTCTACCTGGCCGACGGCAGCACCTTCGACCTCCGTGTCGGTTGCACGGTGGCAACTTCCGCAAATTGCAGTCCCGGCTGCATTGACAAGCTCCCGCCCCCTGGTCGCGGCGTGTGGCGGTGCACGGCCGGGGTTCGGGTATCACCGGCCACCTCAACCGAGACGGCCGGAACCCAGTAGGAGGAGTTGGCACGATGACCGCTCTCGCCCTGGAAACACCTGCTACGTCCTGTACCCGGGATCCGAAGGAGCTGCTGAACGCCGTCCAGCAGCACATCAGGCACCTGAGCATCAACGTCCTGGACAGCGGCATGACCATCTGGGACCGGGAGATCGCCCTGCTGCTCCGCGACCACACGATGTTGCGGGACATGGCCGAGCGCATCCTCGGTGACGCCGTGATGTACACCATCGCGTCGATCGAGCACCCGAGCGTGCACCTGGGTGTCGGAAAGCTCGTCGACATCGGCGTCCATCAGCTCATCCTCGACACGCCCGTGTGGTTCGCTATCTGCGATCTCTACAACGGCGGCGAGTACAAGCACCACGCGCCGTTCATCCAGCGCCGGAATGACGGGACCTGTCTGCGCACCGCGGAGTTCATGCGCTCGATCGGCTTCGACGCCGACGAGGAGCTGTGGGCCATCGACGGAGCCGAGTGCTCTCCGTGCGACAGCAAGGCGCCGGACAGTCACTGACCACGGCCGCTAGGTTGCCCCCGTCCTCGCAGTGGCGGATTCTCGGGGTTCTCGC
>DOWQ01000676.1:0-294 GCA_003519485.1 Streptomyces sp.
CGCCTTGCGCGCCCCCGTGGCCGTACGGAACCGGGAGTCCGGGTCCGGCTGGAGGAGGTTCGCCAGCACCTGCCAGAGCGGCTCCGGCACCTCTGCGGGGGCGCTCGGCATGCCGTGCGCCGCGAAGTGCTCGATGAGCCCCTGGGCGTCCGGCTTGCGCCCCGTCAGCAGGTACAGGGCCACCAGGCCGGTCGCGAACAGGTCCGCCGGGAAGTCCGGCTCGGCGCCCAGCATCTGTTCGGGCGCGAAGTAACCGGGTGTCCCGACCACGTAGTTCGTCTCGGTGAGCCGGGG
>DOWQ01000676.1:301-3520 GCA_003519485.1 Streptomyces sp.
GTTGGCGGGCTTGATGTCGCGGTGCACGACGCCCTCGGCGTGCACCGCCGTCAGCCCGGACAGCAGCTGGTCCAGGAGCGTGCAGACGAAGCGCGGCGGCAGCGGGCCGTAGTCGCCGATGAGGTGGGCGAGTGAGCCGCCGCTCACCAGTTCCATGGTGAACAGCACCTTGGCGTCGTCCGCCGCCCAGCTCGCCGGGGCCAGCACATGCGGATGATCGATCCGCAGCGCCTGCTCCCGCACGAACCGCAGCAGCGTGTGCGCGTCGCTCTGCTGGAGCACCTTGGCGGCGACGTACCGCCGCCGGCGGTGGTCCCAGGAGCGCCACACGGCGCCGACCCCGCCCCGGCCGATCGGATCGATCAGCTCATACCGTCCAGCGAAGATCTCACCCATCGCGCCGCGTCATCCCCCTGGTCGTCAGCCTTGATGCGCCTCGTAGTGAGCGACCGCTTCCGCGGTGCGCCCGGCACCGTACACACGGAGGAACTCTGCCAGCTCCGGCTGTGCCCCGGCGAGTGCGTCCGCGGCCTCGATGATGTCACCCGCACCGGCGACCGAGCGGAGTAGCGACTGGATCTCCCGCACCACCCGGCGCACGGTGGGCGCGCCGGTGCTCGCGGTGGACTGCGAGCCGGTGGCGGTGAGCACGGAGCCGCCGGAGGTCTTCCGGATCTCCTCCATCCGGCCCGCGGCCTCGGCGGCGCTCACACTGCCGTCCGCGACCTGCGCGGCGAGCTCCTGGAGCGCCTGCACCCGCTGCACCACGGCCGGGTTGCCGATCTTCGCGCGCTGCCCGCTCATCAGCTGCGACAGCATGGGGGCGGAGAGCCCGAGCACCGCGGCGAGCCGGGCCTGGTTGAGCCCGAGATCGTCGATCAGCCGCCGGAAGAGTGCCCCCAGCGGCTCCCCGTACCAACTGCGCTGCATCTCGCGCGCTCTGGCGGTGGCTTCCTGCTGTGCTGCGTCCATGGCGACTCCCCTTCGCTGCTGCGAACCTCGCGCGCCATCCTACGGAGCGTGACGGTGGATCGGGAGGTCTTGGCCTTTTACGGGATCTCCGGGTGGACCCGGTACTCTGGTGCGCGGCGGACACCGCAGCGCTCGTGCGCGGACGGAATCCGGCCACCCTCGGGGCCTTAGCTCAGTTGGTAGAGCGCTGTCTTTGCATGGCAGATGTCAGGGGTTCGACTCCCCTAGGCTCCACATCGGTAGAGGTCCCCTGACCTGGGGAAACGCAGGTCAGGGGACCTCTCTGTGTTCATGACGTCAGCACTGTGTCAGTACCGGTCCGATTTACGGTGTCCTGCATGGCGTACATCCAGAAACGGGACAAGCGCGACGGAATGTGCGAGCTTCACCGTCATGTGGAGGGCCGGCGGAGCCCGTGGTGGCAAGCAGGAGTCCGAGGCTTCCGAGGGCGAGACGGCCGCCGAGCGCTTCGGTGATCTGGTGAACGGGCACGGTCAGCAGTGGCATCCGGGGTGGACCCGAGGTCACGGTTTTGTTGCGGATCGGCGGCGTGCGGACACGATGTTCGAGCCGTTTGCCCTGGCCCACGTCGATCGCCTTACTGGCATTCAGGGCGACATCCGTAGTAAGTACAAAAAGGAAATACGGGAGAACATGGCTCCTGGTTCGGTCCCTGCTCCGTGGAGGACGGTGAGGGCAGCGTCGTCCGGGCCATGGTCCAGGACTGGGTCAAAGAGACGAACCTCTTCCTCGTCACGGACACCGTCCCGGGGATGCTGCCCAAGTCGCCAGTTGTCGTCCTCATCCGGGCCCCCATCGGCATCGCTTCCTCATTCGCCCGAGGCCGACTCTGGGACCGGTGGCGCTACGGCGACCGGTACGCGCAGGCGGACAAGGAGCCCCGACCGCTGTGCGGCCGGGGCCCGGAGTATCAGCTGTGGTGGCTCACGAAACCGTCGAGACACCAGGCTCAGACGATGTCGTAGAAGCCTTCGCCGTCCATGTACCGCGCCGACAGGATGTTGTGCATGACGACGCTCTCGGTCTCGTGCACGAGGTACACGCGCATGGGGTAGGTCCAGTCGTCGATCGAGCGATGGATCTCGTCGCCCGGGTGCACGTTCAGCGTGATGTCGTGGAAGCTTTCGAGTCCGCGGAGTTCGGTCATCTTCGGATAACTGACGAGCTTGCCCGCCGCCGGCGAGACCATGTTGACGATCCCGGCGTGCCGGGTCAGTTCGTAGCCGGCCTCCCAGCGCTCAAGGAAGCGCTCGGGGTCGACGTACGCGTCCACGGTCCAGTCCAGCTGGCTCTCGCCGATCGCGCCCTTGGTCGGCACATGCACGTCCGCACCGCAGATCCGGGCGGCACTCTCGACCAGCCGCGGGCCCTGCGGCGTCAGCTTGAGCTCGGTGTGCGCGGGACCGTGGCGCACACCCAGGGCATCCAGGACCAGGCAGTTGTACTCGACCAGCGCGTCCTGATCGATGCCATGACGGGGCATCAGCTGAGCCCCGGCCGCCATGTCGTGCACCCCGTTGGCGCCGAGGTGGTGCATCTTCCAGATGTCCGTGACGTGGTGCTTTCCGTCCAGGCTCACGGTGTTCACGATGTACTCGCTGCCGACCAGGTAATCCTGTGCCAGCACCGCGTCATTGTGCAACTCCAGCGCGCTCTCGGTGCCGATCAGCGCCTCGAACGCGGCGCGCACCNNCACAGAAGTGGACGCCGTCGCTTCCCGCGCTCTTCAACGGCTTCAGCACCACCCGGCCTTCGGCCTCCTGGTACCAGGCGAGCAGCGTGTCGAGGTCGCCGGCCAGGATCTGGCCGGCACCGGGCACCCCGGCCTCCTTGACCGTCTCCATCATGCGGAACTTGTCCCGGCGGGACGGGCTCAGCGCCGTGCCGTTCGTCCGCAGGCCGAGCGCCTCGCTCAACAAGTCCGCGACCTCGACCCCGCTCTCGATGCCTGCCAGCAGGCTCATCGGCGTGTGCGCGGCGAGGGCCGCGACCGTTGCGGCGATATCCCCCGTGTGCACGATGTTGGCGGTGAAGTCCGATGCCCGGAAGCTTTTCTCGTACCCCGCCGGAATCGCCGGGGTGCTCTGGACGTGGACGCATTCGTAGCCGCGCTCCTGGAAGAGCGGGGCAAGGGATCGTGCGCTCGAATACGCGTCGACGATGACGACCACGCGGGGAGCGGCAGGCTTGACGGTCATTCTTACCTCACCATTTATTGTGGACCAA
>DOWQ01000323.1 GCA_003519485.1 Streptomyces sp.
ACGGCGCCGGCCTGCGCGCCGTCCCCGTCCTCGTCGCCGCGCTCACCTCCGCCTCCGCCTCCGTGCTCCGATGCACGCGCGGACGGGCCCGGACCGGGCGGTGCGGAACGGAGCGTGGCCATCGAGCGCAGGCAGATCGCGCGGACCCGGTCGACGGGCAGGCCCAGCTGCGCGGCGGTCTGTTCCTCGGCCACGCCTTCGTACAGCCGCAGGACCACGATCAGCCGTTCCTGCGGGGTGAGCCGGCCGAGCAGGCCGCCGTGCGGGCGGCGGTGGCGCCAGGCGGTGTGCGCGAACCGGGCGGCGATCTCCTGGCGGGCGTGGTCGTACGGGTCCTCGCCGTGCAGCCGGTCCCAGTCGGCGTACGTACGGGCCAGGGCGTCGGTGAGCAGTCGCTCGGCCGCGTCCCGGTCACCCGTGAGCAGCGACGCGGTGTGCAGCAGCCGGCCGGCCGCCCCCGCGGCGAACGCCTCGAAGTCCCGGGCGCGGCGGCGATCCTGCTCCACTCGCCGCTCTCGCACAGCGCCTCCTGTGCTCCCCATGGGACGGCAGGCGCGGGCACCGGGTCAAGGGGTCGTCGGGAGGTCATCCGGCGGCCACAGGGGGCGCCGGGGGCCCGTACGAAGCCTGTCGGCGGCACGGCTGGCAGCCGGGCTGCGGTCCGACAAGAGCCGACAGCGGCCGACAGCAGCGGGCAGGGAACCGTCAGGAGCCTCAGGCGTCCTCAGGAGGCGTCGGAGACCGGCAGGTCCGGGGGCCGCGGCGCGCTCGGGTCGTCCGTGGCCGGGTGGGTCGCCGCCTGCCGGGCGAACAGCGCGGTGTTGAAGCGGGTGAGCAGCCTGCAGAACATCTCGCGGTCCTCCTCCGGCCAGCCCTCGGTGAGCAGCGCCATCAGTTCGCGGCGGGAGGAGCGCACCTCGTCCAGTCGGGCCTGGCCGCGCGGCGAGAGCTCGAGGACGACGGCACGGCCGTCGTCCGGGTGCGAGGCCCGCTTGACCAGCCCGGTGTCGACGAGCGGCGCCACCTGCCGGGTGACGGTCGAGGAGTCGATGCCCATGCCGGCGGCGAGCCCCTTGACCCCCATCGGGCCCTCCCGGTCGAGCCGGTTGAGCAGCAGGTAGGCGGCGCGGTCCATGGAGTTGCGCACCTGGCCCACGCCGCCGAGCCGGGTCTGCTCCGCGCGCCGGGCGAAGACCGCGACCTGATGCTGGAGATCCTCGAGAAGGCCGCCGTCGGGGGGAGTCGTCACGTCCGGAGTGGTGGGCATGGCCTGGGCTCACTTCGTGAATGGTCGATGGGATGGCCACAGGTTACGCGGCCGGGCCCGGAACCGTACCGGTGCCGGGCGAACCGCCCGCGTCCCCGCGCGGGCGGCACCGGTGGGGCGCCGTGCGGCACGGGGGTGAACTGCGAGACTGGCGGCATGGCTGCAACCAATGGCTACGACGCGGACCACAAGTCCGCCACCCTGCCCGCGATCACGGTCGACGACGTACGCGCCGCGCACAAAATGCTGTCCGGGGTGGCCCGGATGACGGCGATGGAGGGCAGCCGGCATCTCACCCAGCTGGTCGGCGCCCCCGTGCATCTGAAGTGCGAGAACCTCCAGCGCACCGGCTCCTTCAAGGTGCGCGGGGCGTATGTGCGCATCGCGGGGCTCTCGGAGGAGGAGCGCGCGGCGGGCGTGGTGGCGGCCAGCGCCGGCAACCACGCGCAGGGCGTCGCGCTCGCGGCCTCCCTGCTGGGGGTGCGCTCGACGGTGTTCATGCCCGTCGGCGCGCCGCTGCCGAAGGTCGCGGCGACCCGCGAGTACGGGGCGGAGGTGCGGCTGCTCGGCCAGGTCGTCGACGAGACGCTGACCGCGGCGCAGGACTACGCGCGNNCAGGGCACGGTGGGGCTGGAGATCCTGGAGCAGTGCCCGGAGGTGCGCACGATCGTCGTGGGGATCGGCGGCGGCGGGCTGGCGGCGGGCATCGCGCTGGCGGTCAAGGCGCTCCGGCCGGACGTGAAGGTGGTGGGCGTGCAGGCGGCCGGGTCGGCGGCGTATCCGCCCTCACTTGCGGCGGGCCGGCCGCTGGCGCTGGAGTCGGTGTCGACCATGGCGGACGGCATCAAGGTGGGGCGTCCGGGGGACGTGCCCTTCAAAATCGTTGGCGAACTGGTGGACGAAGTCCGTACGGTTTCCGAGGACGCGCTCTCCCGGGCGCTCCTGCTGTGCCTGGAGCGGGCCAAGCTCGTGGTCGAACCGGCCGGGGCCAGCTCGGTCGCGGCGCTGCTGACGGATCCCGAGTCCTTCGAGGGGCCGGTCGTGGCGGTGCTGTCCGGGGGGAATGTCGACCCGCTGCTGATGCAGCACCTCCTGCGGCACGGCATGGCGGCGACGGGGCGGTATCTGTCGCTGCGGCTGCGGCTGACCGACCGCCCGGGGTCGCTGGCGACGCTCCTCGGGGTGTTGTCAGTGGTCGACGCTAACGTCCTGGACGTGAGCCACGTACGGACCGATCCGCGGCTCGGACTCACGGAGGCGGAGGTGGAGTTGCACTTGGAGACGAAGGGGCCGGAACACTGCGCCGAGGTCCGGGAAGCGCTCCGCGAGGCGGGCTACACCGTTCGCTCGTAGCCGGCCGGGCCGGATGCCGGGGGCTTCGGGCGCGGTCAGGGGGCAGTCGTTGAGGGGGCAGGGGGGCAGGGGCAGGCGGGGCGGCGTCACCGGGGAGAGGGGCGCCGGGGGATCAAGGGAAACACTGACGCGACATATCGCGACTTGAGTATGGTGTGCTGCCAGCGAGCGGCGCTCGACACAGCCGCGCTCCGGCGACGGCCACCACGGGGTTCCACCGGCCGACCCGGGGCGGACACGCGTACGACCAACGTAAAAATCCATAAGAACAACTGAAGCAATGGGAGATTCTCCATGCCAGGCGCCATTTACGCCGAAGGTCTGGTGAAGACCTTCGGTGATGTGAGGGCTCTGGACGGCGTCGATCTCGACGTGCCCGAAGGCACGGTGCTGGGCCTGCTCGGTCCGAACGGCGCCGGAAAGACCACCGCCGTGCGGGTACTCACGACACTCCTCCAGCCCGACAGCGGGTCAGCGGTCGTGGCGGGCATCGACGTCCTCAAGCGGCCCAACGAGGTCCGCCGTTCCATCGGCCTCTCCGGCCAGTTCGCCGCCGTCGACGAGTACCTCACCGGGCGTGAGAACCTCCAGATGGTCGGCCAGCTGTACCAGATGAGCGGGCGGGACGCGAAGGCTCGCGCCACCGAGCTCCTCGAACGCTTTCACCTCTCCGACGCGGGCGACCGCTCCGCGAAGACCTACTCCGGGGGCATGCGGCGCCGGCTCGACCTCGCCGCGGCGCTGGTCGTCAGCCCGCCCGTGATGTTCATGGACGAGCCGACCACCGGCCTCGACCCCCGTAACCGGCAGCAGCTCTGGGGCATCATCCAGGAGCTCGTCGCCGGGGGCACCACCCTCCTGCTCACCACCCAGTACCTGGAGGAGGCCGACCACCTCGCGCACAACATCTGCGTGGTCGACCACGGCAAGGTCATCGCCCGCGGTACCTCCGACCAGCTCAAGGCCCGTACGGGCGGCGAGCGCGTCGAGGTCGTCGTGCACGAGCGGGAGCATCTGGCCGTCACCACCGAGGTGCTCCACGGCTTCGGTAAGGGAGAGGTGAGCGTCCAGGACCACACCCGCAAGGTCACCGTCCCGGTCACCGGCGGGGCCAAGCTGCTCGCCGAGCTCATCCGCGAGCTCGACAGCCGCGGCATCGAGATCGACGACATCGCTCTCCGCCGCCCCACCCTCGACGACGTGTTCATCTCCCTCACCGGCCATGCCGCCGAAGCCATCGACGGTGAGAACGCCAAGACAGAGGAGGCGGCCAAGTGAGTGCCGTTACCGACACGCCGGCCAGGACGGTCGCGCCCCTGCCGCACGGCGGGCTCACCCAGTCCGTGCGCGACTCGCTGGTCGTCGCCAAGCGCAATTTGATCCGGATGATGCGCATCCCGGAAATGATCATCTTCGGGCTGATCCAGCCGATCATGTTCGTGGTGCTGTTCAGCTACGTCTTCGGCGGCTCGATCAGCGTCGGCGGCAGCCTCAGCTCCGAGCTGTACCGGGAATTCCTGATGGCGGGCATCTTCGCCCAGACCGTCACCTTCGCCACGGCAGGCGCCGGCGCCGGTATCGCCGACGACATGCACAAGGGCCTGATCGACCGGTTCCGGTCGCTGCCGATGGCCCGGGGCGCGGTGCTCACCGGGCGCACGCTCGCCGACCTGGTGCAGACGGCGCTGACGATCGTGGTCCTCGCGCTGGTCGCCCTGCTCGTCGGCTGGCGGGTGCACGAGGGCATTCCCAAGATGCTGGGGGGCTTCGCCCTGCTGCTCCTGCTCGGCTACGCCTTCTCCTGGATCGGCGCGCTCATCGGGCTCTCCGTACGGACCCCGGAAGCGGCCACCTCGGGCGGGCTGATCTGGCTGTTCCCGCTGACGTTCGTCTCGAACGCCTTCGTGCCATCGGACAACATGCCGTCGGTCCTGCGGCACATCGCCGAGTGGAATCCGTTCAGCGCCACCGTCCAGGCGGGCCGTGAGCTGTTCGGCAACCTGCCGCAGGGCTACCCGGTGCCGGACGCCTGGCCGATGCAGCACCCGGTGCTGGCGTCCATCCTGTGGTCGGTCGTCATCATCGTGGTCTTCCGCACGCTGGCCGTGCGGAAGTACCGCTCGGCGGCCGTCTGACGGTCTCTGCGTCCCGGGCTTGTGCCCCGGGCGTGCCGGTCCGGGCTCGTCCGTCCGTGGCGGGGCCGGACCGGGGCGGCTCCCCGGGCCCGGCGTCCCGGGGAGCCGGGCCCGGCGCGGGCACAGCACGACGAAACCCCCGGTGCGGGTCACCGGGGGTTTCGTATGTGTGCACCGCCGGGCGTCACGGCGCCCGGCGGGCTCAGCCCTTGTACGGCTTGGCCGCGAGGACCTTCACCGAGGCCATCTTGCCGTTGGGCAACTGGTACTCCGCGCTGTCACCGACCTTCTTCCCGTTCACGCCCGTGCCCAGGGGGGACTGCGGGGAGTAGGTCTCGACGTCCGCGCTCGCGTACTCGCGGGAAGCGAGCAGGAAGGTGGTGGTGTCGTCGGGGTCGCCGTCGAAGGCGATGGTGACGACCATGCCGGGCTCCACCACACCGTCGTCCGGGGGCGTCTCGCCGACCTTCGCGTGCTGCAGCAACTGGGTCAGCTGGCGCACCCTGAGCTCCTGCTTTCCCTGCTCCTCCTTCGCCGCGTGGTAACCGCCGTTCTCCCGCAGGTCACCCTCTTCCCGAGCCGCCTCGATCTTCTTGGCGATCTCGGTACGTGCGGGACCCGACAGGTACTCCAGCTCCGTCTTGAGCTGGTCGTACGCCTCCTGGGTGAGCCAGGTGACGTTGTCGCTGGTCTGGGTCACAGGTGCTCCTCGTCCGTACTGGGAATACAAAGCAACGCCCTACCCAGAAGGGTGCGCCTTCACGGGTGGGCGAAACCACGAGCTTAACAATTCCGGCAGAAAAGGGGGAGAAGTAAAACTCCGGTGACGGGCGCGTGCGGGTCAGCCGCTGCCCGCCGGCTGGCAGCGGACGAGTTCCAGCGCGGTGGCGCGCTCGGTGGTGCGGACCGTCACGACCTTGTCCACCCGGGTCTCCGGCTCGTCGAAGCGGACGTCCTTCCAGCCCACCTCGCCGCCCGCCTCGGACAGCGTGCGGACCGTGCAGACGCCTGCTGTCCCGGCGTCCTTGCGGACCTCCAGGTGGGCCTCGACCGCCTGGTCCGAGACCACCTTGAACTTGATCAGCTCACCGCTCACGTCCTGGCCGGTGATGTACGAGACGCCGAACCAGCCGACGAGGGCCAGCAGCCCGGCGCCCAGGACGGCACCGATGATCTTCAGTCGGCGGTCCGCGCGGTCGTCGGCCGACCGGCCGTACCGCCCGCCGAGCGGGCTCTCGCGCGTCGCTGCCATCGGTGATCCTCCTGCGGAGGGGACCGTGGAATGAATCGGCCCCTGCTTCGGTCACTATAGAAGGCGCCTTCTCCGACCGGAGGAGGGGGCCGAGACCACTGACCGAGGATGAGTCTTGACCGAGCAACTGCGTTTGATGGCAGTCCACGCCCACCCCGACGACGAGTCGAGCAAGGGCGCGGCCACCATGGCCAAGTACGTGTCCGAGGGGGTGGACGTGCTGGTCGCGACCTGCACAGGCGGGGAGCGCGGCTCCATCCTTAATCCGAAGCTCCAGGGGGATCCCTACATCGAGGAGCACATACACGAGGTCCGGGCCAAGGAGATGGATGAGGCCCGTCAGATTCTGGGTGTGAAGCAGGCATGGCTGGGCTATGTCGATTCCGGGCTGCCCGAGGGCGACCCGCTGCCGCCGCTGCCCGAGGGCTGTTTCGCCGTCCAGGACGTGGACGAGGCGGCGGGGACGCTGGTGAAGCTGATCCGCGAGTTCAAGCCTCAGGTGATCACCACGTACGACGAGAACGGCGGCTATCCGCACCCNNGACCCGGACCGGTATCCCGAGGCCGGCGAGCCCTGGCAGCCGCAGAAGATCTACTACAACCAGGGCTTCAACAAGGAGCGCACCATCGCGCTCCACGAGGCACTTCTGGAGCGCGGCATGGAGTCGCCGTACGGGGAGTGGCTGAAGCGCTGGGACGAATTCTCGCGCGTCGAGCGGACGCTCACCACCTATGTGCCCTGCTCCGACTTCTATCCGGTACGGGACAAGGCGCTGATCGCGCACGCCACCCAGATCGACCCCGANNCCGACCGAGGAGTACGAGCTCGTGAAGTCGCATGTGGAGACTTCCCTCCCCGAGGACGACCTCTTCGCGGGCATCCGGGAGAATTGACCCCATGACCCTTGCCACCACCCACCTGGCCATGACCCAGCTCGTCCCGCTCGCCAAGGAGCTGGACGAGAACAAGGTCACGCCGGGCGTTCTCGGATTCATCGTCTTCGCGGTCATCGGCGGAGCCGTGTGGCTGCTGATGAAGAACATGAACAAGCAGTTCACGAAGATCAACTTCCCGGAGCATCCAGTGGCGTCCGGCACGGGTGACCCGGCGCCGAGCGAGCGTTCGGAGTCGGCGGGCGCCGAGAAGCCGGCCGCCGGGCCGAAGGACTGACCCGGCCGCGCTGGGGCGCCCGCC
>DOWQ01000791.1 GCA_003519485.1 Streptomyces sp.
CGGCCCGCACGGGCCGCGGCGGCCCGGCGGGCGGGGTCGAGCGGATTGCGGCCGAAGGCCGCGCGAGCGGCCCGGTCCGGGGTGATCAGCTCCACCCGGACGCCTGCCTCGGCCAGCAGCGCGACCTGGGAGCGTACGGAGGGGATCGGTCCGCCGCCGGTGGTCATCGGCGCGATGACGACGACACGGCGGTGGCCGTCGGCGAGGTCGGCGTTGGCCGTCGACCGGACTCCACCGTCGATCCAGCGCCGGCCGTCGATGGTGACCGGCGGCCACACCCCGGGGACGGCGCAGCTCGCCCCGACCGCGTCCACGATGCCCACCCCGTCCGCCGCCTCGAAGGCCCGGAACTCGCCGGTGGCCGCGTCGACCGCGGTGACGACCAGGCGCCGGTCCGGCCAGTTGTGCGACAGCAGCCGCCCGGCGATGACCGCGCGGCGCTCCGCCTCCCCGGCCGTACGGGCCCGCAGCGCCATCCGGCCCAGTCGTACGCCCAGGGCGCGGGCGTCGCGGGAGCGGAGAGCGGCGACGGCGTAGCGGGACATCATCGCCGGGCCCAGCCGGCCTGCCATCTCGCCCTTCGGCTCCACCAGCTGGCGTTCGTAGAGCTCCTCCAGGGTGACCAGGCCGGAGGTGAGCTGCGCGCCGACGACGGAGCCGGCGGAGGTGCCGATCACCGTCTCCGCGGTGCTGAGGTCCGCCCCGGCGTCGGCCAGGCCGGCCAGCACGCCGATCTCCCAGCCGATCCCGGTGAGCCCGCCGCCACCGAGCACGAGTGCCGTGTCCGCCATGGTTTTCCCCTCCGCCATTCGTTCGCTCACGCGTTCGCCCGACCGCGTGTGCGGGGCAGTGTGCCACCGGGTGACCCGCACTGACCATGGGGAGTCCGCGCGGGGAGCGGCCCGCACCCGAAAGGTGCGAGCCGCTCCGACCGGTGTGAGCACCGCGCGGCGCCGTGAGCGCGCGGCCGTCCGCGCGGTCAGGACCGCCGCGCGTTCAGGACCGTGCCGGTGACCGCGGCTCGTCCACGACAGCGGTCACCGTGCCGGCGCCCACCGTGCGGCCACCCTCGCGGATCGCGAAGCCGAGGCCCGCTTCGAGCGGGACCTCGCGGCCGAGCTCCACCGAGACGGTGACGGTGTCGCCCGGGCGGGCCACGGCCGCGTCACCGAGGTCGAGGTCGCCGACCACGTCCGCGGTTCGGATGTAGAACTGCGGCCGGTAACCCGTGGTAACCGGTGTGGTGCGGCCGCCCTCGGCGGACGACAGCACGTACACCTGCGCGGTGAAACGGCGGCGCGGCGCGACGCTGCCCGGTGCCGCGACGACATGGCCGCGGCGTACCGCGTCGCGCTGCACACCGCGCAGCAGCAGCGCCACGTTGTCGCCCGCCTGGGCGGACTCCATCGGCTTGCCGAAGGTCTCCAGCCCGGTGACGACGCTCTCCAGCCCGGCGCCGAGGACCTCGACCCGGTCACCCACCCGCACCGTGCCGCGCTCGACGGCGCCGGTGACCACCGTGCCGCGCCCCGTGATGGTCAGCACGTTCTCCACCGGCAGCAGGAAGGGCGCGTCGGTGTAGCGGACCGGCACCGGCACATAGGTGTCGACCGCGTCGAGCAGCGCCTCGACGGCCCCCGTCCAGCGCGGGTCGCCCTCCAGCGCCCGCAGCCCGGACACCCGTACGACCGGCGTGGTGTCGCCGGGGAAGCCGTGCATCGAGAGCAGGTCGCGCACCTCCAGCTCCACCAGGTCGGTCAGCTCCGGGTCACCGGCGTCCGCCTTGTTGAGGGCGACGACGATGTGCCCGACGCCGACCTGCCTGGCGAGCAGCACATGTTCGGCGGTCTGCGGCATGACGCCGTCGAGCGCGGAGACGACGAGGATCGCCCCGTCCAGCTGGGCCGCGCCGGTGACCATGTTCTTGACGTAGTCGGCGTGCCCCGGCATGTCGACATGGGCGTAGTGCCGGGTGTCGGTCTCGTACTCGACATGCGCGATGTTGATGGTGATGCCCCGCGCGGCCTCCTCCGGCGCCCGGTCGATCCGGTCGAACGGTACGAAGGTGCCGGAGCCGGTCCCGCGCGTGCTGAGCACCTTGGTGATGGCGGCGGTCAGCGTGGTCTTGCCGTGGTCGACGTGACCCATGGTGCCGATGTTGAGGTGCGGCTTGGTGCGCACGTATGGCTGCTTGGACATGCTGTGTCCCCGAAAAGTCGGAGCGGAAGCGGGACCCCTCGGCCTGGCCGACCCTCCCCCTGCGGGGTCCGCCGGACGTTCCGGGAAGGGTCAGCTTCGGGCTCCGCCGAGGTGGACGGCGGCGGGAATCGCGGCTGCTGCCGCAGCTGCGGCGGCGCGGTCGGCCGCCACCGGGGAATCGACGGCAGCCTTCGGCGCGTCCGCGACTGCGGACGGAACCAGGGAGAAGGCGTACCGGAACATGCGGTGAATGATCCCCGCCGGTCCGCGCGCCCGTCCACCGAATTACCCGGCCGGCCACCGCCGGAGCGGGTGGCGTACGGCACACCGGCCCCGCAGCTCACCCACCCCCACGCCGCTGACCGGCGCGACGCTCGCCACCGGCCACCCCCGGGCCCGGCGGCCGGGCCCGTACGGCCGCATCGGCGCGGCGGCCGGTCACATCCGTCCGTTACGCTCCCCCCATGCACGACCCCGCCACGCAGACCCTCGGCCTCCCCGTGCGCGCGGCCCGGGCACTGCTCTCCCCGTGGTGCCGGTTCGCCCTGCTCGTGGTGCTCCTGGCCTGCGCCGCGACGGCCGTCGTCCTGTACGAGCCGCAGCGGCTGCTCGCCGACGGCTGGCCGCCCCGGGTCTCGGGCGGCGCGGCGGTGGTGCTGTTCGCGGTCGCGTACGGCCTGTGCACCTCCGCGTTCGTGCCGCGGCCGATACTGAATCTCGCCGCGGGCGCCCTGTTCGGATCCCAGTTCGGGCTCGTCGCGGCCCTCTCCGGCACGGTGCTGGGCGGCGGGATCGCCTTCTGCCTCGGCCGTCTCCTCGGACAGGACGCGCTGCGCCCGCTGCTGCGCGCCCGCTGGCTGGCCGCGGCCGACCACCAGTTCAGCTCGCACGGCTTCCGCTCCATGCTGGCCGTACGGCTGTTCCCCGGCATCCCGTTCGCCGCGGCGAACTACTGCGCCGCCGTCTCCCGGATGCGGCTGCTGTCGTTCCTGCTGGCCACCGGGCTCGGCAGCATCCCGAACACCGCCGCGTACGCCATCGCCGGCAGCCGAGCCGCGTCGCCGACCTCCCCGGCCTTCCTGATCGCGATGGGCTTCATCGCGATCAGCGGGCTCACCGCCCTGGCCGTCGCCTGGCACAAGCGCGGCCGGCTGCGCCTGAAGTGATCCACCCGGGCCCCCGCACGTCTGCCGTACGGGCCGCTCCGTACCGTCGACGCGCCCTCGCGCACCCGCGCGGCTCGCCCACCGGACCCACGCTCATCCCCGACATCCGCAGGCCATAGCATCTGACGCGAAAGCCGCCGCCGACCACAGGGACGAGCTCATCCAGCCATGACCTGGTTCGAATCATTCATCCTCGGGCTCGTCCAGGGGCTGACCGAGTTTCTGCCGATCTCCTCCAGTGCGCATCTGCGGCTGACCGCGGCCTTCGCCGACTGGCCCGACCCCGGAGCGGCCTTCACCGCGATCACCCAGATCGGTACCGAGACCGCGGTGCTCATCTACTTCCGCAAGGACATCGGGCGTATCGTCTCCGCCTGGTCCCGCTCGCTGTTCGACAAGGAGATGCGCGGCGACCACGACGCCCGGATGGGCTGGCTCGTCATCATCGGCTCGATCCCGATCGGCGTGCTCGGTCTCACCTTCAAGGACCAGATCGAGGGCCCGTTCCGCGACCTGCGGCTGATCGCCACCACCCTCATCGGCATGGGCATCGTGCTGGGCATCGCCGACCGGCTGGCCGCCCGGGCAGAGGCCGGCGGCAAGCACCGGGCGGTCAGGGAGCGGAAGGTCCTTCGTGACCTCGGCGTCAAGGACGGCCTGATCTACGGCTGCTGCCAGGCGCTGGCACTCGTCCCCGGCGTCTCCCGGTCCGGCGCGACGATCAGCGGCGGCCTGTTCATGGGCTACACCCGGGAGGCCGCGGCCCGTTACTCGTTCCTGCTCGCCATCCCGGCGGTGCTCGCCTCCGGCGCACTCGAACTCAGGGAGATCGGCGAGGGCGCCCACGGCCACGTCTCCTGGGGGCCGACCCTCTTCGCGACGGTCATCGCGTTCATCGTCGGCTACGCCGTGATCGCGTGGTTCATGAAATTCATCACGACCAAGAGTTTCATGCCGTTCGTGATCTACCGGATCGTGCTCGGCATCGCGCTGTTCGTGCTGGTCAGCATGGGTGTGCTGAGCCCGCACGCGGGCGAATCCGGCGGCTGAAACCGGGCCACACAGGTAGCGCTATCTAGCATTTTCTAGCGCCTGATTGCAGCACCACGCCATGATCATCTCCCACTCGTCTCCCACCCAGGAGACCGGGAGACGATCAGCCAGAAGTGCGCACCTGCAAAGTCGGGAGCAGAAAGGAGGGCCCGGGTCAGTCGAGGCTGAGGCGCGCCAGCAGGCCCTGGACACGGCCGGCGAGCGCCTTCTCCGGGTCCGGGCTGATGGTGGCAAGTGCCACTGCGGCCGTCACGATGACGTCGCTCAGCTCCTTCTCGACGAGCCGCCAGCGCGGGCGGTGAGGAAGTCGAGTGTGTAGCGGTCGGGGTTGCCGTAGTCGGCCAGGCCCATGAGCTTGCCGGAGCTGGTCCAGTTGCCGAGTCCGAGGTGTTCGGCGATGGTCTCGTAGAACCAGCCCAGCGACTGGATGAACGGGAACTGGCGCAGGGCCTTCAGTCCGTCGGCGGTGCCGTGGGCGAGGGTGGCGGAGACGCCGTCGCCGGAGCCGTCGACCACCAGGACGGCGGCCTCGTCGAAGCCGCTGGGGTGGAAGGCGGAGGCGGCGTGCGCGAGGTGGTGCTCGACCACGGTGACCTGCCGGGGCCGGTGGTGGTCGAACAGGGCGGGGTCGAGGAGTTCGGCGATCAGCTCGGCGTCCGTGCAGATGTTGCTCGGCGTAGGCCAGGCCGGGTTGAAGGCGATGGCGATCTCGTCAACGTCGGCCAGGGTGATGCCGGCCTCGGACAGGCAGTAGGCCGCGGCCACCGCGCAGGAGCGGGAGTCCTTGTGGTGCTTGCGGCGGGAGAAGCGCTCCTCCTCGGAGAAGGCGACCACCTTTCCGTCGATGACCAGGCAGGCGGAGGGGTGGAAGCAAAGGGGGAGGAGGGGGCGGCGGTACGGGCCGATTCGGCTTGTGCCCGTCGTCCCCGATCGGCGACCGGTGTTTCCCCTCCACGATTCTTGCCACAGCAGCCTCCTCAATGCCTGGGTTCTCCACTGCAGAAGCGGAGGCCCGCGATGCACGAGGGCGCACATGCGCCTGTACGCCTGCTGCATACAACCCAGCGACTGGGTCGCTCGTCAGCCTTCGAGCGGGCGGCCCTGTGCTGCCCGCAGGCGGGCCAGACCGGAGATCCGCGTGCGAGCAAGTGGCAGTTCGTCTTCGGGGGTCGGGAGCGTGACGGGCATGGACCACACACCGCTGGTCTGGGAGGCGATGCCGAGCGCGACCATCACCTCGGCGAGTCCCATGCCGTGGCCGGGACAGGGAGCCGGGCCACGGTGAGTACGTCGGTGCAGCCGGCCTCATTCCCGGCAACCAAGGCGCGGATCTGGGCCTTGGTTGCCGTCCCGCGCAGCGGTAATCGCGGAGCCGACTCAGCCCTCTACCGCATTGCCCTCGTCCGCATGTCCAGAGACGCCGCGCCAACGAGTTTGCCGCGGCGGCGGACCGTTCCGACTTTCCTGCCGGTGGATGTCGGCCGGTGATCGGCCGCGTCCAGCTGCTCGGCGAGCGGGAAGCTGCCGCCATAATGGGAGGCATGCCCTCCAGCCCGTACCACCCCGCACCCGCGTCGAAGAACCTCTCGGGCACGGACGCCGAGGACCTCGCGCTGTACCGGGAGAAGTTCCGGTGCCGTCTGCCGGAGTCGCTGGACGAGTTGCACGGCCCGACCCAGGGGGTCGTCGAGCTGCCGCTGCACATGGCCTGGTCCGGGATGACCTCGTACGACCTGGCCAAGCCACGCCAGCGCATGGGCCTGTACCGCACTGTCTTGCATGAGGGCCTGCACGACGACCTGCCCCGCTACCTCAACCAGGACCTGCTCCTCCAGCTGTGGCCGGTGCTGCGCACTCTCGTCGGCCGCACCGTGCGCACCGTGTGGGAGGACGCCTTCGCTCAGCTCGCCTCCCGCACCCAGGCAGCCGCGTGACGGACATGCCGGAGCTGCACGCGCGGCTCCTGGCGGATGTGATCGCCCTCGGCTCCCCGTATCCCCTGGTCCTCACTGGCGGGTATGCCGTGCGGGCGCACCGCCTCGTGAACCGCCCCAGCCAGGACCTCGATGTCGCCACCGAGAACCCGGCGCCCATGGCCGACATCGCGGCCACGCTCCGCGCCGGCCTGGAAGCCCGCGGCTGGAAGGTGCACGCGCTGGAGACCGCCCCGCTGTCCGCCCGCTTCACCGTGACCGACCCGGCCACCGGGCAGGACTGCGAGGTCGACATCCTCAAGGAGATCTTCTGGCGGCCGGTCGCCCAGAGCCCGTACGGGCCCGTCCTCGCGGAGGAGGACGTGATCGGGACCAAGGTCCGCGCCCTCGCCGACCGCGGAGCGCCCCGTGACCTGATCGACGTGTTCGCAGCCTCCCGCCGTTGGAACACCGCCGATCTCGAGGAATTCGGCCGTCGCCACGCCCGCGGCCGCTTCGAGCGCGAAGACCTGCAGGCAAACCTCGCCGGATCCGAGTGGACCGACGACGAAGCCTTCGCCGCCTACGGCCTGGACCAGGCCACCATCACCGCTCTTCGTGCCTGGGCCGTGGAGTGGGCCGACGACCTCGCGGCCCGACTCCTCGAAGAGTCGGATGATCCGGACATCGACTGATCACATCTGGCCGACCACCGGAAACGGGAGCCCGGGGAAGCCGAGCGAGGGGCAAGTACGGTGCCGTGGAAATACCCCCACGGCACTGGGCAAACTGGCCTCTCACGGGCGATACGGCCAACATCCGACTCCTCCTGGCAGCCAGGCCACGCCTCGAAGGTAGAGCTCGGCAAGCACTTCGGGCGTCCACGCTCTGAGGAACTGACTTCCCTCGAGCCCGCAGTCTGACGACGTTCTATCAGCGCGGACGACCGCCGCTGAGGTGGCGAAAAGAAGAGCTCCTCGCTCGCCAACACTGCTCCAGTGGCCTGACCAGCCAGCCCGCCGGCGCACCCGACACGCCATCAGAACGAGCGTCACGAGCGTCATTTCAGCGTCAAGATATCGCCTGTAACGCCCATACCGCACATAATGTGCAGGGGCAAAATCGCAGGCCAGGAGCCCTTTGCGGCCGGCTCCAAGATCGCCACCACTCCACGTGATGCGTCATCGGAAACAAGTGCGATTCCACTGTGTGGAGAAAACCGCAGGTCAGGAGCGGTTTCCGGCCCCTGAATATCGGGCGGCCGGGGCTGGAGCGTCAAACGAGCGTCACGGCCCAGCAGCCTTTTAATCGGTCCCCGCATAGGGCGTGAGCGTCGTACCGGGTGGAGCACCAAGCGCGACAGATCGGTCGGGACTCCCGGCAGGCGGACCCTGCTGGCCGATGTCTCGTCTAGGATCCGATGTCCAATGCTGCGAGCACAAGGGCCGCACCGCCGTCGTCTGCGTCTGCGTCTGCGTCTGCCGAACGGGCCGCACCGGTCCGCATCGCGAGGGAGTCAGGAGTTCCCGGGTCGTCCTTGTTTCGCGTCACTGCACCGCCATCCCCAGCCACAGCCGTGGCGGGGAACGATCACCTCACAAACGGTAAACAATGGACCTTTTCCAACCTGACGTTGACGCCCGCGAGTTGGACACCGCTGCACAACGACGAAGCTCCTGGTAGACGGGTTCTCGACCAAGATCACCCATCTCCGCCGGGAGCTTCGCGTGCTTGTCTACCCGTCTTCGATCGATCTGCCGAGCCGAACCTTGCGGTTCCTGGCCGGACACCTGTCAGCTCGGCAGGCGGAGATCGGGACGCGGTGGCGGCACCTGCCGGCTGGGCGCCAGGCCCTCCTCTCGCTGGCTCATCAGCGGTGCGGTGACACCTACGCCCAGCTCGCTGCCGGGTTCGGCATCGGGATCGCGACCGTGTTCCGCTACGTACGCGAAGCCGTGGACGTGACGTCCTGGCCGCTCTTGTCGCCGTCCCTGGCCGAGGCAGGGACGACGATCAAGGTCTGACCACTGCGGGAACTGCGCGGCGATCGTCCCGCCCGCCACTGCGGCGTCGACCGCTTTCCGGTCCGGCAACGGCAACGGCAACGGCAACGGCAACGGCAACGGCAGGACCTTAAGGCGTCTCGTTCATCGGAGGCCGACCGTACGTCGCCCCATCAGATCACCGCAAGCCGACTACTTCGCCCTACCACGCCGAACAGGAACACCGACGCGTCCGCCAAGCCCGCTACCAGGACAACTCCAGACTTGGAGCTAGATCAACAAGTTCCCCCTCAGAGCTACACCCAACTGGGATCGGGACCGGCCATTATGCCCCGGTTTCTTCTCACGAGTGTCAAGATCGGATGTCCGTACTTCGATACGGGCACCCGATTTTTCTGTGCCATGGGTCCAGCACGTGAGGGACGGGCTGCTTGCCGTCCCTCACGTGTCCCGCTAGGGCCTGTGTGAAGTCGTGATCAGTTTCTGGCTTCTGTCCTCTTTGCGGGATGGAACGCGGTAGGCCTGTGGTCGTGACGCGCAGGCAACTCACCCATGCACAGTGGAAGTTCATCGAGCCGTATCTGCCGATCGGCAGGTACGGCCCGTATCCGGAGCGGTTGCGGAAACAGTTCGAGGGTGTGATCTGGCGGTTTCGGTCCAGTGCCCAGTGGCGGGAGATGCCTGCCGAGTTCGGCCCCTGGGCCACCGTCTACGGACGCTTCCGTGTCTGGCGGGACGCAGGGGTTTTCGCTGCTCTGCTGGAAGGCCTGACCGCCGAGGGCGCCCGGCTGGGAAGAACAGACTTGTCGCTGGTCAGCGTGGATTCCACCACGGTCCGCGCCCACCACGACGCCGCAGGAATGCGCGTCAGCAAGCACCTCATGAAGGCGCTGGAAGAGGCCGCGCAGGAGCAGGAGGAGGCCCGGCAAAAGGGGGAGGCCCAAAGGAACAGAACGGGCAGGCCGAGCGCCGCTCCATCCGACGTAGACACAGGCTCCGCCTGACGGGAAGCCCTGCTCGGCAGGTCGAGGGGCGGACTCACCAGCAAGACATCTCATGTCGCTAGAGGTCAACTTCGTTGGTCAGGCCGCGAGTGTGACGGCCAGGGGGAAGGCCCGCTCGGGGTCGTACATCGTGCGGTTTTGCAGGCAGTGGTAGAGACAGCCCAGGAGCTTGTTGAACAGGTTTCGCAGGGCTGCGGTGTGCCGTTCGCCGCCGGCGCGTCGGCGGTCGTAGTGCTCACGGGGTTTTGCTGAGCGGAGGGCGGCGAAGGCCCACATGTAGCCCACGGAGGCCAGGCGTTGGTTCTTGACAGCCCTGGCGACCACGACGTGGCTGCGGCCGGAGGCCCGGGTTACGGGGGCCGCGCCGGCGTATGCCTTCAGGGCCCGGGCATCGGCGAACCGGTCTCGGTCGTCGCCGACCTCGGTCAGGACGCGGGCTCCGGACATGACTGACAGGCCGGGAAAGCTGGTGATGATCGCCGCGTCCGGGTGGGTGAGGAATGCCTCCTCGGTTGCCACCGCGAGGTCGTCCACACTGCGGCAGGCCGCGTCGAGCTGCTGGACGAGGGCCTGGGTCTGTTTGCTCATGGCCTTTTCGACCTGCGGCAGCTGATGCAGGTACTCCCTGCGGAAGACCTCCCGGAGCCGCTCGGCTTCGGCTTCGATCCCGCGCCGGAGGCGTCCGGCCCGCTTGAGAAGTGCCCGTAGCTGGCTCCGGGTGAGTCGGGCCGCTGCCGCGGGAGTGGGTGCCGCGGCCAGAACTGCGCGGGCGTGGGCTGAGTCGAGGCCCAGGTTGCCGCTGCCGTGGAAGGCGGCGAGGGCGGCCGGGTAGTACTCGCGCAGGTGGGAGCGGAGCCGGTTGACCATCTGGGTCTTGTCCCAGACCGCGTCCTGGTGGGCTCGGGCCAGGACGGCGACGGCTTGGGCAAGTTCGCTGTCGGCGGGAAGGGGTCGGTGGGCGGCCATGTCGGTACGCAGGATGTTCGGAGGCCGCGGGCGTCGGCGGCGTCCGATTTGGCCCGGGCGACGCTGCTGCGGTCGCGGTATCGTGCGGCGGCCAGCGGGTTGATGTCGTAGATCTTCCGGCCGGTGGCGCGCAGGCACGCGACCAGCAACCCGCGCGGGGTCTCGATGGCCACCGGTATGGGGTGCTCCGGGGTGTCGCCGTGGCGGGCGAGCAGCTCCAGGAGGGCGTGGAATCCGGCACTGTCGTCGCTGATGCGCAGCTTGGCCAGCTGGGTGCCGTCCTGGTCGACCAGGGCGATGTCGTGGTGGTTTTCGGCCCAGTCGATACCGCAGAAGACCTTGCTCAACCTCGTTCTCCCGTCAGTGCACTGCGTGAATGTGCTGGTCAGCTCCGTGCGGAGCACGCGGCGCTCTAATAGAAGTGCTCGGGGCACGCCATCTCATGAGCCGTTCGTGTCTCCAGCGACCGGCAGGGACCTCGGTCTGCGGGAGAGCTCTGCGGCTCGCGAACTGCTGAGAGGTCGGCCCCTGACGGCGGGCTGGGGACATGAAACCTGGTGGGTTCCGCCGGGCGGGGCGCGGTCTTGCTGAAGGGATCGCGTCCCCGGATCCACCTTGGGCCTCCGCCCGGCGGCGCGGTGGTGTGAGCCGGTCTGACCTCAGGGATCCAGTCCCGGAACGGCGGCAGGCTTCCACTCCACACGGGGGCCCTTGCACTCTCGTGCTCGGGCTCACTGCTGAGCTATTAGATCCATCTCGCCGCGGACCGCAGGTGCCGTCCGCTCGCGCTGGTCCTGTCCGCCTGCCCCTCGGCCGTCCCCGCACCAGGCCCGGCGCGGTCGCCGCGGACAAGGCCTACTCATCCCGCGGCAACCGTTCCTACCTGAGCAAACGCAACATCAAAGCGGTCATCCCGGAGAAGAAGGACCAGGCCGCCAACCGCAAGAAGAAGGGCGCCAGGGGCGGTCGGCCCGTCAGCCACGACGCCGACCTCTACAAGGAACGCAACACCGTTGAGCGCCTGATCAACAAGCTGAAGGCCTGGCGAGGCATCGCCACCCGCTTCGACAAGACGCCCGAAAGCTATCTCGCCGGCCTCCAGCTCCGTGCCTCAATGATCTGGATCGACGACCTACTCAAGGCCACCGAATGATCACGACATCACACAGGCCCTAGTCCTGGAGCAGTACTACGAGGGCCGCCCTGTCAATTTTGCCGTTGGTGGTAACGGGAAGTCGGTCCATGTGGTGCACGGAACCCGGGACGGCGTACGGGGGGAGCTTCTGCTGAAAGGCTTCCCGTATTTTCTCCGCCTGTTGGGAGGGCGTCGTCGAGCCAGCTGACTTGGGGGAGGTGTAGAAGAAGGCGAGGGAGTCGTAGGTTCCGAGCGTCCCGGGGACAGGGATTGCGGCGCACTGGGCCACTTCGGGCAGGCTGCTGCCGTGGACTTCGATTTCCTGTGGTTCGATTCGGTGCCCACGAATTTTTACCTGTTGGTCGCCCCGCCCGGAGAAGTGGAGAATTCCCTCGCTGTCGACGAAGCCGCGGTCGCCCGTGCGATAGACGCGCGTTTCCAGGCCATCGATGAGGAGGATTGGGAATTTTTCCTCGGTGAGATCATCGTTTCCGAGGTATCCCAGTGCGAGCCCTTCGCCGCCTATGCACAGTTCCCCGATTTCGCCCGTGGCGGCTGAGCGGGTGCCGTTCAGGACATGCACGGTGGTGGACTGTACGGGGCCGCCGATGGGAATTCCGTTGCGCACCTCGCAGTCCTCGCGCCTGACGCGATGGGTCGTGGTTATCGAACAGCTCTCCGCCGGCCCGTAACAATTGAACAATGGCACTGAGGGATGACGGTCGAGGAACTGGTCAACGTGGGAGGGGGAGACTCGCTCACCGCCGATGTAGATCCGTTCAATGCCCTTGAACACTCGATGTCCTCCTCCACGAAGAGGTTGAACAGCGAAGTCGTAAGCCACATGTTGTTGACGCCGAGATCCGATATCAGCTGCTCGATCGACTCCGGGAGGAGATATTCTTCTTCCGGGAGCACAAGCACGCCGCCTGTGGTCAGGGCCCCCCACACCTCGAAGGAGAACATGTCCCAGGGGGAGGGTGCCCCTTGTACCGTCACGGTGCCAGGACCGAACGGAAAGGGTCCGTCGGGCGTGAAGAGACGCGTGGCCGCCCTGTGGGGGGCGACAACGCCCTTGGGCATGCCGGAGGTTCCTGAGGTGAAGAAGACGGTGGCAGCCGACGCGCCGTCAAGTTCGTTACACACCGGGGCCGCTCGCGCGGACGGCTCCGGGGGCAACCGCATGCGGGGAACGCCGGCCGACACGGGGGTTTCCGCAGGGTCACCGATGAGTACCGGCGTGTCCAGTTGTTCAAGTATCGAAGTCACGCGATCCGATGGCCAACGGGGGTCGAGGGCTGTGTAGGCTGCGCCGCATTTCAGGACTGCCAGGACGGCCACGACCAGTTCCAGTGAGCGGGGCAGGAGCACCGGAACGATTTTCCCGGGGCACACGCCCTGTTCCGACAGCCCTGCGGCCCAGTCGTCCGACAGCTCATTCAACTCGCCATAGCTCATGGCACCACCGGAATGAATGACAGCCGTTTCTGCGGGACGCGTCACGGCGTGTGATGCCACAGCCCGATGAATGAGTTGCTCTGCCATAGAAGACAGCTCCGTTCGTAGATTTGCGAACCTCTCACCCACGGGCGTCGGGCCGTGTCTCTTGGGCATCCGTGGCGGCCGGGCGCAGTAGGCACAAGAGCGCCTTCGGCAAGAACGGTGTAGGGCGACTGGGTTGCCAGCAGGCCCGGGATGCCGCCGCGAGGCGGGTGACACCGGCTCTCCGATCTCCGCAGTCGCCAAGCCCAAGTCCCCTGCGGCGAGGAGAGGTCACCACAGTCTCCGACGCTCCCATCTGGTACGTCAAGCATCTTCAAGATCCCGGTGCCTGAGGCACTGTCCGCCTGTGGCACCGCCTGCCGGACGGCCGGACGGCCGCGGGCGAGGCGTCGGGCCGAGGCGACGTCTGCTCGGGATGCCCGGCAAGCAAACCTTGACAAGCCTGGGGCGCCCTAAGAATATGACTCGGACGTTGCGGAAGTGTGTCCAGCGCGCCCCGGCAGCCCACTGCTGCCGCTGTTGGCACCGGAACGTGGTGGGCACCGGCACATTTTTCTGTCGGGCATCGGCCGATGTTGTGATCTCGGACAGCCCCAGCTTCTCGCCGCCCCCTCCTCCTCGTATCGCCCCGCGCAGCCCGCCTCTTCCGGGCGGCGCGAATTGCGGTGCCCCTTGCACTCCTCGTCATCCGCAGGTGGGTTCTTCGTTGTCCACGCGCCCCACGAACTGGGCACTTGCGCCCCTGTCATCAGAGTTTCACATGTCGTCGAATTTACCCGTCCGAGAAGGAGCAATCGGTGGCCGACCAAAAGAGCCTGCGTCAGGGTGACGTGGGCGACCGTCCGATGAACACGTTCGTCAGGCCGCTTGCCAACCGACCGGACGCGGAGACAAGGCTGTTCTGCTTCCCGTACGCGGGGGGTGGCATTTCGACGTTTCGTGACTGGAGTACCGGGCTACCCGAGAACATCGAGCCGTGGGCCATCCAACTGCCCGGCCGCGAGGACCGGGTGGCCACACCGGCCCTCGACCGCATGGGCGATGTGATCAACGCCCTTGTGCCGGCGGTCATTCCGCAACTGGACCGTCCGTTCGCGTTCTTCGGGCACAGCATGATGGGTGCCGTGGTGGCGTGGGAGCTGGCCCGTGCGCTGCAACAGCTGGAGGCGGGTTCGCCGGTCGAGGTCTTCGTGTCGGGATGCGTACCGCCGCAAGTGAGAGAGGCGGTCGACCCTCCGCTGCACTCCCGCGACCGTGACGACCTAGTCCGGACGCTGCGCTCGTGGCGTGCCACGCCGGAAGCGGTGCTGGACGACCCGGAACTCATGGACCTGGTGCTTCCGGTGATGCGGGCCGATCTCGCTGTCGTCGAGACCTATCGGTTTACCGAGGCGCCCCAACTGCTCTGTCCGGTCACCGCGTTCGGTGGCAACGAGGACGAGGCCGTAGGGAGGGCTCCGCTGCTCCGATGGCGAGAACTGACGCTGGGGGAATTCGACTTGAAGATGTTCCCCGGTGACCACTTCTTCCTTCACTCAGCACGCCAGGCCGTCCTCGACGAAATCGCCACCCGGCTCAATTCCAGAGCCGTTCATCGCTCGCATACCCGGTAGAAGTCGTTGCGGCTGCGCCGAACAACGGCAAGCCCTAATTGTGCGGCCTTGCGATACCAGCCCGATCGTACAGCCACCACCAACTGGCGTACTTCGGGTCAGTTTGCTCACTTGCTGTGAGCCTTCGTGCAGGAGTAAGAATTGCCGGATATAGATCTGCGTTCCGAGACCGTACCTTCGCCCAAGTACCGTTTGTGCTGCGTTAACTGTGACTGGCAGGGGGAGCCGGAATTCAGACTTCGCTGTCCCCGGTGTTCGGGTGCACTAGTGTCTCGTGATTCCGTT